>NZ_WFVX01000177.1:0-2430 GCF_015491435.1 Thermosulfurimonas sp. | reverse complement strand
CGGAGCCACCTCCACCATCAAACGATTAAGCCCCCGGGCCCCCTGGCTCCCTCCCAGGACCAGCACCCCCGGACCGGCGTGTTCCCGGGCTCGAGGAGCCAGGATCTCCTCCCGCACCGGGTTTCCGGAAAGGATAACCTTGCGGGCGGGAAAATATCTCTCCGTACCCGGAAAACTCACAAAGATCCTGTGCACCATCCTCCCGCATATCCGATTGGCCAAGCCGGGAAGAGCGTTCTGTTCGTGAAGCCCCAGGACCTTGCGCAGAAGCTTTCCCGCCACCACCGCCGGGAAAGAGGCGTACCCTCCGGTCCCGAAGACCACATCCGCGGAAAACCGTCGGATAAGGGTCACAGCCTCGCGCACCCCCCGGCCAAGACGCAAAAGAGCCCGCATCTTGAGCATCGGGCTCTTTCCCAGCAGCCCTTCGCCGCTAATGGTAGCCACCGGGAAAGGGGCCCCTGAAAGGACCATTTCTTCTATCCGGCGGCCGCAGCCCACCAGAAGCACCTCCCCGCCCCCGGCCCTCACCCTTTCGGCCAGGGCCAGGGCCGGGAAAAGATGCCCACCCGTACCTCCACCGGCAATCACCCAGCGCATCAGTGATAGACCTCCGGTCTTTCCTCCGGAGCCAGCACCTTGGGAGCATAACTCAGCACCAGATCCCGAAAGACCTCGCCCCGTTCCTCGTAGGAAGAGAACTGATCGAAACTGGCCGCAGCCGGAGAAAGAAGTACCGTGTCCCCGGGACGGGCCAGGCGCAGGGCCAGGGCCAGGGCCTCGGGAAGATTCTCCACCAGATGGGTTTCGGTAGCCCCGGCCAGCTCCTCGGCCATGAGAAAACGCGAAGCCCCCATGAGGATCAAAATACGTACCCGGGAACGAACGGCCTGAAAGAGGGGCCGGTAGGAGGCCCCCTTGTGTTGCCCCCCGGCAAGGAGGATTATGGGAGCCGGAAGACTTTCCAGGGCCCGCAGGGTGGCATCCACATTGGTGGCCTTGGAGTCGTTTACAAAATATACCCCTCCGAAATTCCCGATGTATTCCAGACGATGGGGAAACCCCACGAAACTCCGCAGGGCCTTGCGGATGGCCCCGGGCTCGGCCCCGGAAACGCGGGCCATAAAGGCGGCCACCGCGAAATTGAGCCGATTGTGTTCGCCGCAGAGCCTGAAGCCGGAGAGAGAATAGGTTTCCTCTTTCTCCCCCGGGCGCAGGACGAACTCTCCCTGGCGCACCTCCACGGCCAGCCCCGGAGCCCGACCGAAAAAGAGGATCCGCTGCGATCCGCGGAACTCCCGCCACAAAAGGTCTCCGCCGGCTCCGGGCAGGTCCGGATGGGGTATCAACCCCAGCCCCTCCCCGGAAAGATTCTCCAGGAGTCGAAGTTTGGCCCGGGCATACTCTTGCAGATCCGAATACCTCTCCAGGTGATCCGGGGTTAGATTGAGAACGGCGGCCACGGTGGGAGCAAAGCGTTCCACGGTTTCCAGCTGAAAACTGGACACCTCGAGCACCAGGCGTTCGGCCGGCTCCCCGGAAAGGACATATTCGGAAAGCGGAACCCCATAATTTCCGCCGGTAAATACCTTGAACCCCGAAAGGCGCAGGATATCGCTGATCATGGCGGTGGTGGTGGTCTTCCCGTTGGTACCGGTTACCGCCAGGATGGGCACCGGTTTGCGCAGGGCCCGAAAGGCCAGCTCCAGCTCTCCCCATACCGGTATTCCTTTTTTACGGGCCTGAGCCCACACCTCCGGAGGCACTCCGGGGCTCGTCACCACCAGATCCGCGGCGAGAAGGGTTTCCTGCCGATGCCCCCCGGTCTCGAACCTCACGCCCCTTTCCTGCAGGGCATAATAATCTCCCGGGGGAAGATCCTCGGCCCGGCGAGTCTCGGACACCACCACCCGGGCTCCCAGCACCGCCAGCAGACGGGCCGCGGCCCGGCCACTGCGTCCGAAACCCAGAACCACCGTTTTGGCTCCCCTCAGGTCCAGCATCTTCACCTCAACTTAAGGGTGGAAAGGGCCAGAATGCCGCAGATTACAGACACGATCCAGAAACGTACTACCACTTTATTTTCCGGCCAGCCGGAGAGTTCAAAATGATGATGCAGAGGGGCCATCCGAAAGAGACGCCGCCCTCCGGTCAATTTAAAATATCCCACCTGAAGGATGACCGAAAGGGCCTCGGCCACAAAAAGCCCTCCCGCCACCACCAGAAGCAACTCCTCCTTAACCATCACCGCCACGGCTCCCAGGGCCGCTCCCAGCCCCAGGGACCCCACGTCTCCCATAAAGATTTCCGCGGGATGAGCGTTATACCAGAGAAAACCCAGGCCGGCCCCGAAAAGGGCCCCGCAGAAGACCGCCAGCTCCCCCACCCCGGGCACATAGGGAATCTGCAAATAATGGGCGAATTTCACGT
>NZ_WFVX01000176.1:0-5819 GCF_015491435.1 Thermosulfurimonas sp. | reverse complement strand
GGGACATACTTTCAGGGAGTCCCTATAAGGATATGATCTACGGAGAGGAAGGCGACGACCAGATTTATGGAGGGAAAGGTGATGATTTCATTTCCGGAGGGCCCGGGAATGATCATCTCGAAGGAGGTTCGGGAAAAGATACCTATGTTTTCGGCCCCGGCGACGGACGGGATACGATTCAGGAATATGATTATGGCCAGGATGAGGATCTGATCCTTTTTGAAAAGGGTATAGAGCCGCAGGATCTGGAGTTCGGAAGAAGCGGCGGAAGTCTGTTGATTAATGTACGGGACAAGAATCTTTATCTCATTTTTCCGCAATGGTTCCGGGGAATACGGGATTTTCGCTTCCAATTTGCGGATGGGACGGTCATAACTCCGGAAGAGATTACGGCCCGAATAAAAGGAATAATGGGAACCGATGCCGATGATGTTCTGGAGGGAACCGATGCCGGTGAAGTTATTCGGGCTTTGGCAGGAAATGATAGAATTTATGCTTACGGAGGGAACGATACGTTGGTGGGCGGTGCGGGGGATGATCACCTGGAAGGAGGCCCCGGGAACGATACCTATGTCTTCCGGCGGGGGGACGGGAAGGATGTTATTTACGAAAAGAATCGCATCTATCATGCCCAAAAGGACATTTACACGGACACGCTTCGGCTGGAGGGTATCGATCCCGCGGAAGTGGAGCTTTTGCGGGAGGGAGACGACCTGGTGGTGCAGGTGAAGGGAAGCGAGGATGCGGTAAGGATTCGGGGTTATTTCACCCTCAGGGATCTGGATAATCCCTACTGGTGGCGGTCCTGGGAGCGTTACTGGGGTTACGCTTACGATCACAAGGTGGACCGGATCGAGTTTTCCGATGGGCGGGCCTTTTCGCTGGAAGAATTCATAAAGGCGAAGGGATTGGTGGTAAGGGGGACGGAGGGTGATGATTATCTAGTTGGTGGAAAAGGCAAGGATTTTATTTACGGGGAGGGTGGTAACGACTGGATTTACGGAGGGGAAGGGGACGATACCATAGTAGGGGGTCCCGGTGATGATTATCTGCAGGGAGGCGCCGGGAATGATACGTATATTTTTAAACCCAGGGATGGGTGGGACGAGATCTGGGATGTGGAGGGGGAAAATAAGATTGTCTTCGGAACCGGGATAAAACGGGAAGAGGTGCAGTTTGCGCGAGAGGGGATGGATGAGATGGTCTTAACTCTAGGGGACGGAGAAGAGATAAGGATAGCAAACTGGCCTCGGGCCTATGAGCATTTTTCCTTTGAATTTGCTGACGGAAAAAGGCTTAAAGGCGAGGACATAGAAGCTCGGGGCTACCCTATTTACGGGAGTCCTTACGATGATTTTCTTGAGGGAACACCGGGGAATGATCGTATAGAGGGAAGGGAAGGAGAGGATATCCTGCTGGGAGGGCCGGGAAATGATATTCTGGTAGGCGGTACAAATTGGGATTATCTGGAAGGAGGGCCGGGAAACGATACCTATATTTTCAATTCCGGAGATGGATGGGATGTAATTCGGGATGGAGAGGGAAAGAATCGGGTAATTCTGGGAAAGGGAATAAAATTCTCGGATTTGCAGATCTTTCCACAGGGAGATAGCCTGGTAGTAAGCCTCTCTTCGCAAGAAGGCTTGGAGATTCAGGGGTGGTTTCGGAACGAGAGGTATCAGATGGAGATCGACCTTGAGGAAGGGCTCCGTTTGAGTCCTGAAGAGATAACCTCCTGGTTTCCTCCCAGACAGGGAACCCCGAAAGCAGACACCCTTTACGGAACTTGCGGGAACGATATCCTGAAGGGTCTTGCGGGGGACGATCGGATTTACGCTTTAGAAGGGGACGATTTTCTCTCCGGAGGCCCGGGTAATGACTATCTGGCAGGAGGTCCGGGGAGGGATACCTATGTTTTTTATCCCGGTGACGGGAAGGATATAATTGTGGAAACGGTTTCGAAGGATACCTGGAGAAAATTTAAGGTTTTTGGATTTGGAGATTATGAGATATTCATGGTTGATGAAGACCGGTATTCTCAACCGCAGGAGGCGGATAAGGTGGTCCTGGGGGAGGGGGTGAAGCGAAACGAGGTGGTGTTCTTTCGTCGGGGAAATGATCTGGTGCTGATGTACGGAGAGGGAGACTATGTGGAAATCAAGGATCAATTCGCCGGGGGCGGAGTGGAACGGATCGAACTTGAGGACGGGGCCTATCTCAGCCGGGATCTCATCTCCGAGATAGTGGAGATGGTAAACGAACTTCGGGACGACGGGGTTACGGATCTGGGGCAGAAGTACCGGGAACTTATCAGGAACCAGGGCCTGATAGGGATCCTGGTGGAAAGCTGGGAGCCCTCTTCTTCGGGCTACTCCATGTACTTCCCTCACCATTATTATATAGGCCTGGGGTAATCTAAATGTGCCGGCTCGGAAGCGGTATTCTTCTGGTAGCCTTTTTTCTCAGGGCCTGGGGCCTTCATGCGGTCACCTATCGGGAGGTGCTCGCCGAGGCCCTGCGGTATTCACCGCGGCTGCGTATGCTCCGGGAGGAAATCTACATCCGGGACGCCCTCTACCACCGGAGTCTGAGTTCCTTCTGGCCCTCGCTTTCCCTGAATGCCCGGATGGAGCGCTTCGAGAACCTGCTTCCCTCCTCCGGGGTGGTTACCGCCGGAGGGGAGGTCATCGGCGGGCAGCCCGATGAGTGGCGCAATTCTTTTTATCTTTCCGCCGAATACCGGCTTTCGAGCTTTTACAAGAACTGGCCGGAGAAGGAATATTACCGGCACCTGAGGGAGGAAGCCGCCTGCCGGCACGAAGCCGAAGTCCGTCGGCTCCTGCGCCGGGTAACCCGGGCCTACGGGGCCGTGGTGGAGACCCGGATCAAGCTTGAATACGCGGAAAAAATCCTCGCCCGTCTTAAAGAGATCGCCCGCCTTGAGGAGGAACTCTACCGGAAAGGGGAACTGGCCCGGGAGGAGGTGATTCGCACGCGGGCCGAGATAGAGGCCCACCTCCGGGAGACGGAGCGCCTGCGCTCGGAACTGGCCCGGGGACTTTCCACGCTTTCCCGCTACACCGGAAAGTCCTTCGGTCCGGAGGAGGACTTCGAGCCCCTGCGTCCGGAGATGGAGCCGAAGGGAAAGCCCGTCCCCGAACTCAGCCCGGAATATCTGGCCGAAAGAGCCCGGCTGCTTGCCCTGCGGGAGAGTCGAAAGGCCGCGGAACGGGAAAGGCTTCCGGATCTCACCGCCTACGCCCGCTACGACCTTTACGGAGCAAGCACCCGGAGTATGGGGGAGGCCCTGGACGAAACCCGGGCCACGGCCTTCACCTTCGGTGTATTTCTCAGCCTGCCCCTTTTCGACGGAGGTTACCGGAAGTGGGAAAGGGTGCGGGCCCTTCACGAGTTGAAGCGGCAGAGGGAGGCCCTGCGTCTCGCGGAACTGGAAAAGACCCGGGAGATCCGGGACCTCCGTCTGCGCTACGAAAGCACCCGCCGCAGTTTGAGGTCATACGAAAATCTTCTCCAGCATTACCGGAAACTTCACCGGATAGCCGTTTCCGCGCGGAAGCTCGGCGGAGGCAGCGAAATCGATGTGCTGCGACTCGAACGCGATCTTCTTTCCGTGGAAAGGGACCTGAGGGTAACCCGAAACACCCTGGCCCTTCTGGAAAAACTCCTTCTCCTGGAGACCGACCCCGGAGGCCTGGTGGATGTACCACACGGAAAGTGGACTTGTAAGCCTTGAGGTCCTGGCGCGATTTCACGAGCGAGACCTCGACGCCGAGACCCTCCGCCGCAAATACGCCGTAACCGAACTTTCCCCGCAGGAGCTGCTCTACATCCTGAGGGACACCGGTTTCCGGGCCAGGCTCAGAACCCTGCGCCGGGTGGAGGATCTGAAGGCCTACGGGTTTCCCCTGATCGTAATCCTGAGGCGCGAGAAAACCCTCCTTTATGTTCCGGTTCTGGGGATAAGGGAGGGGCGGGTCTATTACCTGGATCCCCTGGAGAAACGGGTTAAGGCCCTCGGCGAGGAGGAATTCGCCCGGGAGTGGACCGGCGAGGTCATTCCGGTGGCTCCCCGGGGCCTCCGGGCCCTTTTCAGTCCGGATTTTTCCTGGCTCCTGCGGGAGTTTTTGCGTTACCGGGGGCCGATCTCGGAGATTCTTCTGGCCTCCTTCTTCATTCAGGCCCTGGCCCTGGTCACCCCTCTCTTTCTCCAGATCATCGTGGATAAGGTGCTTCCCAATTTCGCCCTGAATACCCTCCGGGTGGTGGGGCTGGCCTTTTTCCTGGCGGTGATCTTTGACGGGATCCTCTCCTTTCTACGCAATTACCTTTCCTATTTTCTGGCCAACAAGGTGGATGCCGGCCTGGGAGGGCGGGTCTATGCCCATCTCCTGCGCCTTCCCTTTCGCTATTTCGAGTTTCGGACCGTGGGCAACATCGTGGCCCGCATAAGGGAACTGGAAAACCTGCGACAGTTCATGTCCAGCGTTCTGGTTTCGGCGGTGCTGGACCTTCTTTTCTCCGCGGTGTTCGTGGCGGTGATGCTCCTTTACAGCGTGAAGCTCACCCTGGTGGCCCTGGCCTTCGTGCTGGTCCTGGGGCTCATCTCCGTGCTCACCGCCCCGGCGCTCAAAAGACTCATTGACGAGCGTTTTCAGAAGGGGGCCGCGGTCCAGAGCTTCCTGGTGGAGTCCCTCACCGGGATCCTCACCGTAAAGGCCCTTACGGTCGAGGGACGGATGCTTCGTAAATGGAACGACTTTCTGGGAGACTACATTCTTTCCTCCTTCCGGGTGGCCAATCTGGCCAATGTGATCTACACCCTCTCCCAGACCCTCCAGAAGCTTATGATTCTGGCCATTCTCTATGTGGGGGTGGGTGAGGTTCTGGGGCGGCAGCTTACCATCGGGCAGCTCGTGGCCTTTCAGATGTTTGCCTCCCAGCTTGCGGCCCCGCTTCTGCGCTTCATCCGGCTGTGGCAGGACTTCCAGCAGGCCCGGGTCTCGCTGGAGAGGGTGGGGGACATCGTGCGCACCCCGCCGGAGGCGGAGGGTCAGGGACGACGGATGCAGGGCCTGCGCGGGGAGATCGTCTTCGACCGGGTCTCCTTCCGCTACTCGCCGGAGGCCCCGGAGGTGCTTCGGGAGGTGAGTTTTCGCGTTCCGGCCGGGGCCTTTGTGGGGATCGTGGGCCCCAGCGGTTCCGGAAAAAGCACCCTGGCCAAACTCCTCCTGCGCCTCTACCTCCCCACCGGGGGACGCATCCTGCTTGACGGCGTGGACCTGAGGCACCTCGATCCGGTCTTCGTGAGGAGTCAGATCGGGGTGGTACTTCAGGAGAACTTCCTCTTTCGCGGGACCATTCGGGAGAACATCGCCCTGGCCCGACCGGAGGCCACCCTGGACGAAATCGTACGGGTGGCCACCCTGGCCGGGGCCCACGAGTTTATCTCCGCCCTTCCCCTGGGTTATGAGACCCCGGTGGAGGAAAGGGGTGAATCCCTTTCCGGAGGCGAGCGTCAGAGGATCGCCATAGCCCGCGCCCTCCTTACCGATCCCCGGATCCTGATCTTCGACGAAGCCACGAGTGCCCTGGATTACGAATCCGAAAAAAGGATCATGGAGACGGTGCAGGCCCTAAGCCGGGGACGCACGGTGCTTTTCATCGCCCACCGGCTGAACCTGGTGCGAAACTGTGACTTCATCGTGGTGCTCGACCGGGGGAGGGTGGTGGAGATAGGGCCTCACGAGGTACTCCTCAGGAAGGGAGGGCTTTACAGCCGTCTGTGGCGACATCAGGAG
>NZ_WFVX01000175.1:0-23544 GCF_015491435.1 Thermosulfurimonas sp. | reverse complement strand
CCCCACCACGGTGAGAATCAGGTGCAGAAGAACCCCCATAGTCTCCTTACCCTAGTCGGGGACCATCCTCTGTCAACCCCGTGATCTGGTATAATGGAAGGATGAAACTTCCCCGGACCGAACTCCCCCTTAGAGAATCCGCCCTGCGGGTGCTGGCCTATCGTTATCTGGTCAGGGACGAAAAGGGCCAGGTGGTGGAGACCCCGGAAGAGATGTTCTGGCGGGTGGCCCGGGCCGTGGCCGAAGCGGAGAGGATCTTCGGCGAAGACCCCGAGGAATGGGCGGAAAGGTTTTATCGTCTCCTGGCCTCGCTGGATTTTCTGCCCAATTCCCCCACCCTGATGAACGCCGGGCTTCCCCTGGGGCAGCTTTCGGCCTGTTTTGTCCTTCCGGTGGAGGATTCCCTGGAGGCCATCTTCGAGGCCCTTAAGGCCGCGGCCCTGATCCATAAGTCCGGCGGAGGAACGGGTTTTTCCTTCTCCCGGCTGCGTCCCCGGGGGGACGTGGTGCGCAGCACCCAGGGAGTGGCGAGCGGCCCGGTCTCCTTCATGCGGGTCTTTAACGCCGCCACCGAGGCCATCAAACAGGGAGGAAAACGCCGCGGGGCCAATATGGGGATCCTGCGCATCGATCATCCGGACATCGAGGAGTTCATCCGGATAAAAAGCGACCCCGCGGAGCTTACCAATTTCAATCTCTCCGTGGCCATAACCGACGCCTTCATGGAGGCCTGGCAGAAGGATGAATTTTTCCCTCTGATCAACCCCCGCACCGGCCGCGAGGTGCGCCGGGTAAAGGCCCGCAAGCTCTTCGATCTCCTGGTCGAAAATGCCTGGCGCACCGGTGATCCGGGAGTGATCTTTATCGACACCATCAACCGGGCCAATCCCACCCCCCTTCTCGGGGAGATCGAAAGCACCAACCCCTGTCTGCCGGGCGATACCTGGATCATGACCTCCGAAGGGCCCCGCCGGATAAAAGACCTCCTCCACCGTCCCTTTATAAGCCGGCTGGACGGCAGGGATTATCCCTCCCCCGAGGGCTTCTTCTCCACCGGAAGGAGGTCCCTTTACCTCCTCCGCACCAGAGAGGGCTTTACCCTTCGGGCCACGGAAAACCACCCCCTCCTGCGGATCTCCGGCCTCAACGGGGATTCCCCGAAGGTGGAATGGGTGGCGGTGCGAAGGCTTCGCCCCGGGGATCGCCTGCGGCTTAACGCCCACCTGTGCTCCCCGTTCTGGCCCGGGAAAGGCGGTTTTGAGGAGGGGTACCTCCTGGGGCTCCTCTGCGCCAGGGGGGATCTTAAGGAAGACCGGCCCCGCAAAAAGGAAGACCGGGAGGGGGCCTTCTTGCGGGATCTGGCCCGGGACTTCGGCCTTGAATCCGGAGGGGTCTCCCCGGCTCTGGAGCAGGCCTCAAGCAGCTTTTACCGGGGATTTTTGCGTGCGCTCTTCGACACCGCGGCCTCGCTCCGGAACGAGGAGGAAGGAGGCCTCAGCCTCCGGTTGACCCTATCGGAGGGCGATCTGCTCCAGATGGTTCAGCGGATGCTCCTTCGGCTGGGGATCTTTTCCCGTCTCGAGCCCTCGGGGCCTGGTTCTCTCCCGGAGGCGGAGGGAGGGAAGACCCTGATTGTCTCCGGAGAGAGCCTTCGGCGTTTTGAGGAACGGGTGGGGTTTTCTCATCCGGGCCGGAAGAGACGCCTCAGGGAGCTTCTTTCCCGCTACGGGGATGTCCCGGAGGCGGAGGAGTTTGTGGTGGAGGTAAGCGAGATCCTCCCCGCCGGGGAGGAAGAGGTTTACGATTGCCGGGTGCCGGGAATAAACGCCTTTGATGCCAACGGCTTTGTGGTTCACAACTGCGGCGAACAACCCCTTCTGCCCTACGAGTCCTGTAATCTGGGGTCCATCAATCTCTCCCGTTTCGTGCGTGAGGGCCGGGTGGACTACCCGCGACTGCGGGAAACCGTGCACCTGGCGGTGCGGTTTCTGGACGATGTGATCGAGGTGAACCGTTTTCCGCTTCCGCAGATCGCCCGGATGACCCGTCTTACCCGGAAGATCGGATTGGGGGTGATGGGATTTGCGGATATGCTCATCCAGATGGGGATTCCCTACTCCTCGGATCAGGCGGTGCGGGTGGCCGAGGAGGTCATGGCCTTTATCGAGCGGGAGTCCCTGGCCGAAAGCCAGAGACTGGCGGAGAAGCGGGGGAGTTTTCCGGCCTTTCCCGGGAGTATCTGGGATCGGAAGGGTTTTCCCGCGCTGCGTAATGCCACCACCACTACCATCGCTCCCACCGGGACCCTCTCCCTCATCGCCGGGACCTCCTCGGGTATAGAACCCCTTTTTGCCCTGGTCTATCGACGCCGGGCCCTGGACGGGGTGGAATGGACCGAGGTTCACCCGGGATTCCTCCGGGCCCTTGAGGAGCGGGGGCTTTACCGGGAGGACCTGATCCAGGAGATCCTGGAGACCGGGGGGCTCGCCGGGGTGAAGGGGATCCCCGAGGACCTGCGAAGGCTCTTTGTTACCGCCTTTGAGATCCCTCCGGAAAGACACCTGGCCATCCAGGCCGCCTTTCAGAGGCATACCCACAACGCGGTCTCCAAGACGGTAAACCTTCCGGCCGAGGCCTCCCGGGAGGAGGTGGCGCGGATCTATCTTCAGGCCTACACCCTGGGGCTCAAGGGGGTTACGGTGTACCGGTACGGGTCTCGCCCGGAGCAGGTTTTGCGTCTGGCCCGGGAGCGGGTGTGTCCGGAATGCGGGGAACCCCTTTCCCAGCAGCCCTACTGTGTCTTCTGTACCGGGTGCCCCCACCCCGAGTGCGGCTAGGACGAGCGCAGGTGGATACAATCTCCGGAGAGGATCTCCCTTAGTCCCTCCGGGGTTTCCAAAAGGAGCCCTCCCTGAGGGGTCAGGTCCAGGGCCCGTCCGCGGATCTCTCCGTGCGGGGTGTGTACCCGCACCTCTTGCCCCAGGGTGGCTGAAAGGGCTTTCCAGCTCCGGAGAATCTCCTCCGGGGGAAGCTCCAGGCTGTGCAGGATCTCCGCAAGAAGCACCCGGAGGATCTCGTCCCGATCCACCCGGTGTCCCAGGATCTCCAGGAGGGAGATGGCCCGGGGTTCTTCTCCGGATACCGGGGTGTTCAGGTTCAGCCCCAGGCCCAGGAGGATAAATTCAGGGATCTCTTGGTGAAAGGAGGCTTCGAGCAGGATACCCCCCAGCTTGCGTTCCCGGTAGAGGAGATCGTTGGGCCATTTGAGGCGGACCTCGATTCCGTAGAGCCGGCGCAGGCCCCGGGCCACGGCCACTCCCGCGGCTAGAGGAAGAAGGGAGAGCCGTGGGGGTGGGGAGGGCAGGATAAGGGTGAGATATAGGCCTCCCCGGGGGGAGAGCCAGGTGCGTCCGTGGCGCCCCCGGCCCCGCTTCTGCATATCCGCCACCACGGCCCCTGTCTCTCCCCTGCGGGCCAGTTCCCGGGCCACGTCCATGGTGCTTTCCACTTCCGGGAAGAAATGGATTTTGACACCCGCGGTCATGATCATTAAGATTAAAACAGGTATGCAAAGGTTGAAACGTTTCTGGCGAAAAAACTGGTGCTGGATCTGCGGGGGGATGTTGGTGCTGGGCCTGGGCTGGGCTCTGCAACATTTCACCGCCCAGGCGCGGATCGAGTCCGGTCCGGTGGGGAATCTTTCCCTGCAGGAAGTGCTGATGCTCAAGGAATATCACGGGGCCCGGGTGGCCCGCCTTGAACACGGGCACTGGTATTTTCTGGGGCCCCGGGGGCGCAGATGGTACTCTCTCACCACCCCTGCCGCCTGTCGCGACCTCAACCTGGTGTGTACCCGTACCGCGGCTAAGTAGATGAAGCCCCTCACCGTAGGTATCATCGGCGGCCTCGGAAGGATGGGGGCCTGGTTTGCCCGCGTCTTCTCCCGGGCCGGATACCGGGTGTTGATCTCCGATCTGGGGACCCCGCTTACCAACCGGGAGGTGGCCCGGGCCGCCCGGGTGGTGGTGGTCTCCGTGCCTCTGGAGGTCTTTCCGGAGGTGGTGAAGGAGATCGCCCCGGTGCTTCCCCGGGATTCCGGTCTTATCGATCTCTGTTCCCTGAAGGCCCGGCAGGTGCAGGCCATGCTGGAGCATACCGTTTGCGAGGTGGTGGGGGCACATCCCCTGTTCGGCCCCTACGAAAAGGACCTGGCCGGGCAGACCGTGGCCCTGTGTCCGGCCCGGGGCGAACACTGGTACCGGTGGTTCAAAGCCTTTCTGGAAGAACAGGGGGCCCGCACGGTTACCGTTTCCCCGGAGGAACACGATCGTCTCATGGCCCTGGTGCAGGTGTTGAATCATTTCTGGCTCATGGTGCTGGGGGAGGTCCTTTCCGAGAGCGGGCTGGACCTGGAAAAGGTGGTGGCCCTTTCCACCCCCAGCTTCCGGCACCAGCTGGAGATCCTGGCCCGTTTGGCCCTGCAGGATCCGGATCTCTATGCCGCCATCCAGTTCGATAACCCTCTGGGGGACGAGGTGCGGGAGCTCTTCTGGCGTTCGGCGCGCCGGCTTTCGGAGATGATCACCCGGGGGGAACGGAAGGCTTACGTGCGGGAATTTGAACGGGTGAAGACCCTAGCCCGCAAGATAGGGGCCCTTCTGGGGAGCCTTCCGGCGGAGGAGGAAGAGCCCGACCCCGACCAGGAACATGAGCAGACAGAAGAATTGTCCCCGGGTCATCCATCCCCAGAAAAGACCCACTCCCGGGTCCGGTTCCCGGAAGAATTCCAGGCCGAAACGGATGCTTCCGTAAAGCACCAGAAAGAGGGCTAATTTAAACCCCTCGGGCCACTTTTTTCGGCGCAGGGAAAAGAGGATCAGGAATAGGATCAGGCCCTCGCCCAGGGCTTCATAGAGCTGGGAGGGATGCCGGGGGACCGGTCCTCCGGCGGGAAAGATCATGGCCCAGGGCACGTGGGTGGGACGTCCGTAGAGTTCTCCGTTGATGAAGTTTCCGATCCTTCCCAGGCCCAGACCGATGGGGGCATAGACCACCAGGAGATCGGCCCACCACCAGAAGTTGAGCCCCCGGTGCCGGGCATAGAGCCATCCGGCTATTACCGAGCCCAGAAGGCCCCCGTGGAAGGACATTCCCCCGTGCCATACCGCCAGTATCTCCAGCGGTCGATGGAGATAATAGGAGGGATAATAGAAAAAGACGTGTCCCAGTCGGGCCCCCACGATGAGTCCCACCCCGGCCCAGAAGATAACGTCCTCCAGGGTCTTCTGGAGCTCGGGGTGGCCTGCCAGCCGGAGGTCCCTTCGGGCCAGAAAATAGGCCGCCAGAAACCCCAGGAGGTACATCAGACCGTACCACCGGACCGCCACCGGACCGAGCCGGAAGATTACCGGATTGATGTGGGGATAGGGTAACATGAGGGCTCCCGTACTGGATTCTCGAATTTTAGTTCTTATTTTTAACCCCGGGAAGGAAAAAGGCCAAGTCAGGAGGGAGGAGATGCCCATCGTCCTGGGGGAGGAAGAGATCCGGGAAAGGGATGTGGATACGCAGGCTTTGCGGGTCTTCCTCAAGGCCCTGGAGATTCTAGGAGGTCCGCGCAAGCTTATTGAGCTGCGCAATCTGACCTGGGTGACCAGTCTTATGGAGGCGGCTTATGCCATCGTGCTGGCCGAGGAGGCTTACAAGACCGAGGACGACATCGCGGCCTTCCTGGGGCTTACCCGGCAGACGGTGCGTAACATCCTGCGGGCCGATCCGGAACTGGTGATGATGAAGCTGGAGGGCGAGCTTCAGGAGAAGACCCCCAAGGCCCATACCGCCGGGGGCCTGGCCAAACTGGCCTATCGGGAGATCAAAGAGGGACGCGACGCCCTGGTCTTTTTCGCCGGCGTGATCCAGGAGGGGGCCCGGCTCCTGGGGGTGGGCTGGCCGGCGGAGGTGCTGACCCGGCTCAAAGGGGTACGGTATCCGGTTTCCGGGGCCGAGGTGGCGGAACGCCTGCGCGGTCTCCGGGTGAAGGATCAAGACCTGGGAGAACTGGCTGCCCGGCGGGAGAGTTACCCTCACCCCCGCGAAATCCTTCACTTTCTGGCCGAGGCCCTCAGGGATTGACCTTGGAGGCCAGGTCCTTCAAACGGAAGGAGGAAAGATATTTCTGGGCTTCCGCCGGGGTGAGCCCCTCACATTCTACGATCATAAGCGCCGGAGTGCGGGTCTTCTCCTGGGAGAGGAGGATGAGCAGGGTGCCGCCCTTTTCCTTCTTTCGGGTAAGCCGTTTGGCCGGGAACCCCTGAATGGTGATGGTCTCCAAACGCTCCTCCGGGGTATCGTAGCTTATCTGCATGGCCAGGGGCACCCACATCATCTGGGCCATGCTCCCGGTGACGATCCGCACGTGAAGGGTCTGCGCCCCGGCCCGGTAGGTGCGTTCGGCGGAGGTGAAGGTGCCGGCCGGGGTCTGCATACTGCTCCCGGAGGGAGGTTCGGCCTTAAAGCCCGGAAGATCCGGGAGAAAGGGGTAAAGATCGGTATAAGTGAGGGCCCGCACCGACCCCGGGCAGAAGAGGAAGGCCCCCAGAAAGAGGGCCACAAGCAAGGTGACCAGGTTATTTTTCACGATATTTGATGTTTTCATTTTCGGTCATCTGGCGCAGACGGGCCAGGGCCTTCTTTTCGATCTGCCGGATACGTTCCCGGGAAACCCCGAAACGTTTTCCGATCTCCTCCAGGGTGCACTCCCCTTCCTCCCCTATACCGAAACGCAGACGGATGATCTTTTCCTCGCGCGGGGAAAGGGTGGAGAGGAGATTGCGGATCTTCTCCGAAAGGTCCCGATCCTTCACCTCCTCGTAAGGGGAGGGGCTGTCCTTGTTTTCGATAAAATCTCCCAGGGTGCTGTCTTCGTCTCCGATGGGCAGTTCCAGGGAGACCGGTTCCCTGGAGGCCTCGAAGATGGCCAGGATCTTTTCCCGGGGCAGCCCGGTGCGCTCGGAGAGTTCGGCCGGCGTGGGTTCCCGCCCCAGTTCCTTGACCAGCTCATAAAAGGCCTTGAAGAACTGGCTGCGCAGTTCCAGAAAATGCACCGGAAGCCGGATGGTGCGGGTCTTGTCCAGGATGGCCCGGGTGATGGCCTGCCGGATCCACCAGGAGGCATAGGTGCTGAATTTGTTGCCCTTGCGGTAATCGAAACGGAAGACCGCCCGCATCAGCCCCAGGTTACCCTCCTGGATGAGATCCGCCAGAGGCAACCCCTGACCGATATAGCGCTTGGCGATGGAGACCACCAGGCGGAGATTGGCCTTGACCATCTCGTCCTTAGCGGCTTCCACCTCCGCGGCCTTCTCCTCCACCAGTCGATAAAATTCCTGTACCCTGGGGTTATCGGGGTAGGTTTCGCGCAGTTCCCGGGCCTTCTTGACCAGGAAGTTGAGCAGACTCTTTTTGGGTTTGAGCCCCGGATCGCGCTTGCGCCACAGGGCGATCTCGGCTTTCAGGGCCAGGATCTCGGGGAGATCCTCGGGAAACTTTTCTATGGCTTCGATGATGGCATAGAACCCCTCCCGGATGATCCGGGAAAGCTCAGCCTCCCGCTCCGGCGTAAGGAGGGGATACTTGCCCATTTCCTTGAGATAGAGGCTGGTGATCTCCTCGGATTCCCCGGTCTCCGGCCCTTCCTCGGAGGGCTCGAGCTCGCTCTCGGAAATGGTGGCCAGTTCCTGGATCTTCTTCTGGGCCTCCTTCTCTACCCAGTCTTCCTTCTCGTAAAGCTGTTTTTCGTCCAGGATCTCGATGTTGTTTTTGGAAAGAAAGTCGAATATTTCCTCTATTTTTTCCGGATCGTCGTAATGCTCCGGAAGGACCTCGTTGAGGGCCTCGTAAGTGATGGCCCCCTCTTTGCCCATCTCCAGCAATTTTTTCTCCAGCTCCTTTTTCGTGCTCATAATCTCTCACCCACCTTCGTGGAGGAGTATGAACTTCCAGTTCATAACAAATATTTGGCCCCTTGACAAGTCCTTTTACAAGATAAACATTGATTGATTAAAAGTCAAATGGATCCGGAACGTTTAATCAAACTGGTTCGCTACATCCTCTCCCGTCGGCCGGACGAGTTCGGTCTCTGCCCGGAGGAAGGGGGGTGGTTTAAGGTGCGGGATCTGCACCTGGCGGTGGCGGAGACAGAGGGTTTCCGGGGGGTGCGCAGGCGGGAACTGGAGACCCTGCTGGAGGTCTTCGGGCGGGACGAATTCGAGTATCTCCGGGAGGAGGGTCGGGTGCGAGCCCGGGAGATCCATTTCGCTCCTCCGGTGTATGTAGAGGAGGTCCCGCGCAGGCTCTATCTTCCGGTAAAACCCCGGGCCTGGATCCGGGTGGTCGAGGAGGGGTTGCGTGCCCCTCACCCGGTCCTGATGGCCCCGGAGAGGGACCTGGCCGAGCGCCTGGCCCGCCGACGCGGGGCCCTGCTTGTAGAAGTAGATACCACCCTGGCCCAGGAGGACGGAGCGGTGTTCCTGCGTTTTATGGAAAAACTCTACCTCAGCACCTGGCTACCGGCCCGGGCCCTGCGCGGGCCCCGGGTGGACGAAAAGTTCCGGGCCCGTTATCTCCCCTCCCCCCGCAGGGAACCCGAACCGGAACCCATCATCCCCTTCCGGGTCGAATCCGCGGAAGATCAACCCTATCGAAAAATAACCCGGGGTAAAAAGAAGAAACTCCCCTGGAAAGAAGGTCGAAAGCGAAAGAAAAACAAAGATTGGTAAAGATCGTGAATGGAATGAGGGGTTGCTAAATTCGGAGGGAGGCTTATAGTGGGGGGAAGTATGGGCAGGGTTTGGTGGGTGGTAGTTCTTATCTGGTTGGGGTTTGCGGCGGGGGCCCGGGCCGGGGTGCTCGAGCTGGAGAAGGCCTATCAACTGGCCCTGGCTCGAAATCCCCTTCTGGCTGCGGCCCGTTCCGAGGTGAAGGCCGCGCAACACGGGGTGGCCGAGGCCAAAGGGGCCTTTCTGCCCCGGGTGGATCTTCGCCTGGTCTATGCCCGGACGGATAGTCCGGTCCAGGTTTTCAGTTACAAGCTGGCTCAGGAGAACTTCAAGGCCGAGGATTTCCTCCTGCCCAATCTCAATCATCCCGAGGACTATACCAACTGGCAGACCCAGGTGGTGGTTACCCAGCCCATCTTCAATCAGGGGCGGGAGATTCTGGGGTATCGCCGGGCCAGGATCGCCCTCTCTCAGGCCCGGAATTATCTCGCCGCCATAACCCAGAGGGTGCTCTTTGACACCGAACGGGCCTATCTGGAGTTGCTTCTGGCCCGGGAGCGGGTGCAGGTCATGGAGGAGGCGGTACGTACGGCCGAGGAGAATCTACGGGTGGTGAGGAGCCGGTTTCAGGCCGGGCGGGCCCTGAAATCGGATCTTCTGGAGGCCCAGGTCTTTCTTTCCCGGCAGAAGAAAGACCTGGCCGCGGCCCGACACCAGGCCCGGGTGGCCGAGACCAGGCTGAACCTGGTTCTGGGGGTGCCCCTCACCACCCACTGGAAGCTGGCCCCGGTCTCCAGTCTCCCCAGAATCCGGGAGCGCTTGAGTACCTGGCGCTGCGCGGCCCTGGCCCGTCGGCCGGATCTCAAGGTGGAGGAACACCGGGTGAAGCTTGCGGCCCTGCGGGTAAAGGAGGCCCGCTGGCGCTTCCTCCCCTCGCTCAATCTCCGGGGGATCTATGAGAAGAACGCCGAGGATCCCCTCTCCGGAGGCGCCGATGGCGACGCCTATACCATCATGGCCCAGCTGGATTTCAATATCTTCAAGGGTTTCCGGGACAAGGCCCGTCTTTCCCGGGCCCGGGCCGAGTATCTCTCCGCCCGGGAACGCTACCGTCAGTACCGGCGGGAGGTGGAACAGCAGGTAGAGGAGGCTTATAGCCGGTACCTTACGGCACAGAAGGAATACGAGGTTACGGAACGGGCTGTAGCCCAGGCCGAGGAGGGGTTGCGCATTATCCGTCAGCGATATGAGGCCGGGCTGGCCCTCCTGGTGGAACTCCAGGATGCGGAAACCGCCCTGAAGAGGGCCCGCCTGATGCGGCTGGAGGCGCTTTACGGATGGCGCCTGGCGGAAAGTGGTCTGCGGTTCGCGGCCGGTATCATGGACAGAGAAAGGATTTCCCCGGCGGAGGCCTGCCATGAAAAACCCTAGGTGGCTCTTCCTTCTGGCGTGTGTTCTTTTGATTCTTCCCGCCTGCAAGGGGGGAGAGGAACATCCGAAATCCTCCTCCGCGGGAAGGGTGGTCAGGACCCGTCTCTATGTGGCCTCTCCGGTAGAGGTTCTTCTCTTTCGGGAACTTCCGGCCACGGTGGAGGCTCGCCAGCGGGCGGTGCTTTCCTCCAAGGTCTCCGGTTTCGTCACCGAGGTTCGGGTGAAGGAGGGCGATCGTATCCGTGCCGGGGAGGTCCTCTTACGCGTCGATGATCGGGATCTCCGGGCCCGGATCCGGGCCCTTTCCTCGGCGGTGCAGGCCCTGCGCCGGGAGCTTGTGGCCATCTCGGCCCGGGAGGCCTACGCCCGGGCCGAATTTCAGCGTTTCCGCAAACTCTTCGCCGCCCAGGCGGCCACCGCGGAGGAGTACGAGGCCCGCAAGTCCGAGTACCAGGCCCTGGCGGCCCAGCGGGAAGCCCTTGAGGCCCGGATAAGGGAAACCCAGGCCCGTCTGTCCGAAGTCCGTACCCTTCTGCGTTATACCGTTCTGCGGGCTCCCTTTTCCGGGGATGTGGTGCGTAAGTACGTGGATCCAGGCACCTTTGTGGGGCCGGGGCAGCCGCTCCTGGAGGTGGAAAACCAGGAGGCCGGATATCGACTGGTCTGTCATCCCGGGGAAGCCCTTTTCGGTCGGATCCACCCCGGGATGAAGGCCTGGGTATTCATCCCCGGTCGCGACCTTCGTCTTACCCTCCGGGTCTCCCAGGTCGTTCGGGATGTGGATCCCCAGACCCGTACCTTTACGGTCAAGTTCGATCTTCCGAAGGATGTACGTCTGGCTTCGGGCACCTACGGCCGGGTCTTTCTGCCCGTGGGGCGGGAGAAGACCCTCCTGGTGCCGCGGGAGGCCTTGGTGGACCGCGGAGGCTTCAAGGCCCTCTTCGTGGTGAATCCGCAGGGGCTGGTCTATCTCCGGGTGGTGCGAATCGGCAAGACCTACTGGCGTCTGGGGAAGCAGTGGGTCCCGGTGTGTGAGGGGCCCAAGTGCCGGGGCTATGTGGAGGTCCTTTCCGGACTCGAGCCCGGGGAACGCGTGGTGGCGCACCCGCCGCTGGGGCTTAAAGAGGGAGACCGGGTAGAGGAATAGCCCATGCGCGAGCTCGTCTTCCGGATAGTGAACTATTTCGTGGACTCCAAGCTGGTCCCCCTCCTTATCATGGCCACCATTGCCATGGGGCTCTTTGCGGTCATCAACACCCCCAGCGAGGAGGAACCCCAGATCGTGGTCCCCATGATCGATGTCTTCGTGGAGATGCCCGGGGCCACCTCCAAGGAGATAGAGGAACGGGTGATCTATCCCATGGAGAAACTCCTGTGGGAGATCCCGGGGGTGAAGTTCGTCTATTCCACCGCCTATAACGGCCGGGCCCTCACCATAGTGCGTTTCCGGGTGGGGCAGGATCCGGAAAAGAGCCTGGTCAAGACCTATGACAAACTCTATGCCCATCTGGACTGGATCCCTCCGGGGTGTTCCCGTCCCATTCTGAAACCCCACGACATAAACGACGTGCCCATCGTGACCCTGACCTTCTGGGGGAAGGGTTACGATGCCTACCGTTTGCGCCAGATCGTGGCCCGGGTGGACGACGAGATCCGGAACATTCCCGGTATCGCGGAGACCTTCATCAAGGGTGGTCTTCGTCGGGAGGTCCGGATCGATCTCCTCCCGGATCGGGTCTATGCCCTGGGGCTGGACCCGGTGGACGTGGCCCGGATCATTCAGGCCCAGAACCAGGCCCGGATGGTGGGGCAGTACCGGCGGAGGGATTATTCCTTTGTGGTGCGGCTGGGGAACTTCTATCACAGTATTCGGGACCTGGAGAACACCGTAATCAAGACCGTGGCCGGGCGCCCGGTCTTCCTCAAGGATATAGCCCGCATCGTGGACGGCCCCGAGGAGCCCAAGGCCTATGTGTTCATGGTTCCGGGGCCGGCGGCCAGCCACCGGGGCATCCAGGGAAAGCCGGGGGAGCTTTATCCGGCGGTGACCCTGGCCATTGCCAAACGCAAGGGCTGGAACGCCACCAAACTGGCCAACAAGATCCTGGCCAAGGTCGAACTGCTCAAAGGGGACCTTATCCCCGACGATGTGCACGTTACCGTAACCCGGAATTACGGACAGACCGCCAAGGACAAGACCGACACCCTGCTGGAACACCTTCTCATTGCCACGGTCTCGGTGGCCATTCTCATCGGCATCTTTCTGGGGGCCCGGGCCAGTCTGGTGGTGCTGGTCTCCATCCCGGTGACCCTGGCGGTAACCCTGATGATTTATTACCTCTACGGTTACACCCTGAACCGGGTTACCCTCTTTGCCCTCATCTTCTGCATCACCATTCTGGTGGACGACCCCATCGTGGATGTGGAGAACATCGTCCGGCACCTGCATCTGCCGGAGAACCGGGGTAAATCCTTCCGGGACATCATCGTGGGGGCGGTGGTGGAGGTGCAGGCCCCGCTCATCCTGGCCACCCTTACGGTGATTGCGGCCATTGCTCCCATGGGCTTTGTGCGGGGGCTTATGGGCCCCTATATGCGGCCCATGCCCGTGGGGGCCTCGGTGGCCATGCTCCTTTCCATGGCGGTAGCCTTTGTCATCACCCCCTGGGTGGCCTATCACTTCCTGCCCAGGCACGCCCGCGAGGAGGAAAAGGAGACCCTGATTACCCGGATTTATCGCTGGGTCATGGGGCACTACATCCGGAGTGCGGCCTGGCGCTGGGCCTTTCTCTTTACCGTGGGGGTGCTCTTTCTCCTGTCCTGTTCCCTCATCTATTTCAAGAAGGTCTATGTGAAGATGCTACCCTTTGACAACAAGAACGAGTTTCAGATCATTCTGAACATGCCCGAGGGGAGTTCGCTGGAGAAGACCGCCCGGGTGACGGAGGAGATAGCCCGGGCCCTGATGAAGGAACCTCTGATCACGGATATGGAGCTTTATATCGGGACCGCGGCTCCCTTCAACTTCAATGGTCTGGTGCGGCACTATTATCTACGCCAGGGCGATCACGTGGCCGACATTCAGGTCAATCTGGTGGACAAACACCACCGGAAACTCCAGAGCCACGATATTGCCAAGCGGGTGCGGCCTCTGGTGACCGCGGTGGCCCGGAAATACGGGGCCCGGGTGACCGTGGCTGAGGTCCCGCCCGGGCCTCCGGTGCTTCAGTCGCTGGTGGCGGAGGTATATGGCCCGAATTACGAGCAACAGATCGAGCTGGCCCGCAAGATCAAAGAGATCTTCGCCCGGACCCCGGGGGTGGTGGATGTGGACTGGTACATGACCGAGCCTCAGGTGGAGTGGCGCCTGCGGGTGGATCGGACCAAGGCCATGCTGTCCGGGGTGCTTCCTCAGCGGGTACTGGAGGTCTTAGAGACCGCACTGCCCGGAAAGATCCTGGGGCTCTTCCACGATCCCTCGGCCAAGGAAGACGTTTATATCCAGCTGCGTTTCCCGGTGGCCGAGCGTTCCTCGCTTCCGGATCTTTCTCAGCTCAAGGTGCGGAGTCTTTCCGGGCGGCTGGTGCCTCTTTCCGAGATCGCTCACTGGGAAAAGAGGGTGGTGCCGCACCCCATCTACCACAAGAACCTTCATCCGGTGGTCTATGTGGTGGGGGACATGGCCGGTCGGGAGGAGGCTCCCATTTACGGGATTCTCAAGATCAACAAGGCCCTTCATCAGTTACGGGCCCCGGACGGCAGCCCTATTCACATCTATTATCGGCATCAACCCTTTTCCGCCCGGCAGTGGGCGGTGAAGTGGGACGGGGAATGGCGTATCACCTACGAGGTCTTCCGGGATCTGGGTCTGGCCTTTGCCGCCTGTCTGATCCTGATCTATTTCCTGGTGGTGGCCTGGTTTAAGTCCTATACCGTGCCTCTGGTCATCCTGGCCCCGATTCCCCTTTCGCTCATCGGGATACTTCCGGCCCATGCCCTGATGGGGGCCTTTTTCACCGCCACCTCCATGATCGGTTTCATCGCCGGGGCCGGGATTGTGGTGCGGAACTCCATCATTCTGGCGGACTTTATCGAACTGCGGCTGGCCCAGGGGTATTCCCTGGAGGATGCGGTGATCGACGCCGGGGCGGTTCGTTTCCGGCCCATGCTCCTTACGGCCTCGGCGGTGGTGGTGGGGGTGTTTGTGATCCTGTTTGATCCCATCTTCAAGGGGATGGCCCTTTCTCTGATGTCCGGGGAAATGGCCTCCACCCTCTTTTCCCGCATGGTGGTCCCCATCCTCTATTATCTGGATCACCGGATCAAGAAGGAGCGTCGTCTGGTGCTTTAAAACTTGAATTTCCCGGGCCCTAAGGCTAACCTAAGATCCGATGCCGGAGATTTTTTTTCTTAAACTGGCCCTGATCCTCTACGGAATTGCTACGGTAGGTTTTTTTATCTTTTTTTACACCTTAAAACCCGAGGCCCTGCGGGGGGCCCGGTGGGTATTTCTGGCCGGGTTCGGGCTTCATACTTTGAGTCTGGCCCTGCGGGCCCTGGCCCTGAAGGCCCCACCGGTGATTTCCTTTCACGGAGCCACTTCCTTTCTGGCCTGGGCGGTGGCAGGGGTCTATTTTTTCTTTACCCTTAAGGGTCCCAAGGTCTATACCCTGGGGACCTTTTTGGCTCCGGTGGTGTTGCTCCTGGTCGCGGTGGCTCTCCTTTCCCCCTATGCTCCCGCTCCTCTGCCGCCGGCCCTGCGCAGTATATGGTTGCCCTTCCATGCCACCATCTCTCTGCTTTCCTATGCCTTTTTTGTGGTAGCGGCGGTGGCCGGTTTCATGTATCTCCTCCAGGAAAGACAGGTCAAACGCAAGATGCTGGGGGGGATCTTTCGACGTCTTCCACCGCTGGAGTCCCTGGACCGTTTAAACGAGATGAGCCTCAAATACGGGTTCCCCCTCCTCACCGTGGGGATCATTACCGGGGCCCTGTGGGCGGAAAAGGCCTGGGGAAGTTACTGGAGCTGGGACCCCAAGGAAACCTGGTCCCTTATCCTGTGGTTTATTTATGCGGCCCTTTTGCATGAAAGGCTCATCGTGGGCTGGAGGGGAAGAAGGGCAGCGATCATGGCCCTGCTGGGGTTTGTGGTCTGGATAATCAGTTTTTTCGTGGTAAATCTTCTACTCCCGGGGTTACACAACTATGGAAGGTGGACTTAGGGAACGACTCCTTCTGGTGGGTCTCAATCACCGGACCGCGCCGGTAGAGGTGCGGGAGAGGTTCGCCCTGGAGAAGAAGGGGACCCATCCCCTGGATATCCTGCGCCAGGAACTTCCGCAGGCAAGCGAGGCCTATTTTCTCTCCACCTGTAATCGGGTGGAGTTCCTTCTGGTGACCGAGGAGGTGGAGGAGACCCTCGCCGGGCTCAAGGACCTTCTGGCGCGGGAGACCGGGCTCCCTAGATCGCAGTTCGAACCTCATCTTTACGTCCTGCGCGATAGGGAGGCGGTGCGGCATCTCTTTCGGGTGGCGGCGGGGCTGGATTCCATGGTCCTGGGGGAACCCCAGATCCTGGGGCAGGTCAAGGAAGCCTATCGGGAGGCGGCCCGACGCCGGACCACCGGTCCGATCCTCAACCGTCTGCTGCACCGTACCTTTTCCGTGGCCAAGCGGGTGCGCACCGAGACCGGGATCGGCTCGTATGCGGTTTCGGTGAGTTACGCCGCGGTGGAGCTGGCCAAGAAGATCTTCGGTTCGCTGCGGGGCAAAAAGGCCCTCCTGGTGGGAGCCGGAGAGATGGCCGAACTGGCGGCCCAGCATCTTCTTTCCGCCGGGGTGGAGAAGATGCTGGTGGCGAACCGAACCTTCTCCCGGGCCGTGGAACTGGCGGAACGGTTCCGGGGCGAGGCCTACAGCCTGGAGGAACTCCCCGAATGTCTGCTGGAGGCCGATATCGTGATCTCCTCCACCGGAGCCCCGGGTTATGTGATCACCCGCGAAACGGTAAAACCCCTCCTGCGAAAAAGGCGCCTGAGGCCCCTCTTTTTTATCGATATCGCCGTTCCCCGGGACATAGAACCGGCGGTAAACGAACTCGAAAACGTCTATGTCTTTGACATAGACGACCTCAAACAGGTAGTGGAAGAGAACCTGGGCCGCCGGCGCAAGGAGGCCCGCCGGGCCGATCGGATCATCGAGGAGGAGGTCCTCAAGTTCGAGCGCTGGCTGCGGGAGCTTGAGGTCTATCCCACCATCAAGGCCCTGAGGGAAAAGGCCGAGGAAATAAGACGGAGGGAACTGGCCCGCACCCTTCCCCGGTTGCGCAACCTTTCCCCGGAGGATAAGGAAGCCCTGGAGGTGATGACCGAGGCCATCGTGAACAAGATCCTCCACGCTCCGATCCTTTACCTGAAGATGGGGTATCACCGCATGGGGCGGGAGGCCATCACCACGGTAAGAAGGGTCTTCGATCTGGATGGCGATCTGGAGAACCTCTCCCCGGAGTGGAGGGAGATCCTTTCTGCCGGGGTTCCGGAGAAGGATTAGAAGGGGAGATCCTCGTCAGGGGGAGGCTCCGGGAGAGTATCTTCCCCCCGGCTTGGTCCGGGTTCGGAGACCGGGCCCTCCTCGCGACGGCTTCCCAGCATGCGCATATCGCTGGCCACGATCTCGGTGACCCAGCGTTTCTGCCCCTCCCGATCCTCGAAGGAGCGGGTCCGCAGGCGTCCCTCAATATAGACCTGGCGTCCCTTGGTAAGGTATTCGCCGCAGATCTCGGCCAGGCGTCCGAAGGCCACGATGCGATGCCATTCGGTGTGTTCCTGCCTTTCCCCGTTTTTGACCCGGATTTCATTGGTGGCGATGCGGAAGGTGGCCACAGGCTGTCCGTCGGCGGTGTAACGGATCTCCGGGTCCGCCCCCAGTCTGCCGATAAGGATGACCTTGTTCACACTCATGCTTCAGCCCTCCAGGACCTTGAGATAGACCTTGCGGGTGCGGGGGCCATCGTATTCGGCAAAGAAGATACGCTGCCAGGTTCCCAGAACCGGTCGCCCCTCCTCCACCAGCACGGAAAGACACGGCCCGGTGAGGCTGGCCTTGACATGGGCCGGGGAGTTGCCCTCCAGATGCCGATAGGCGAATTCATAGGGGGCCAGACGCTCATAGACCCTCAGGATGTCCTCGGCTACCGCCGGATCGGCCCCCTCGTTTATCACCAGCCCGGCCGTAGTGTGGGGGACGTAAAGAAAACATACCCCGCTCTTCACCCCTTTTACCCGCCGGGAAACCTCCTCGGTGATATCGATGAACTGGGTCCTGGCCGTGCTCTTGACGGTGATGACCTCCATACACACCTCCCGTGATCTTAAAACTATATCCCTTCCGGCTCGGTTGTCAAAAGGATCTTTCGGAGGCATAATGGGCCGAGAAAGATTTCTTTTTTCGGAGGAGCAAGAATGCTGGTAAAGGACTGGATGACCGAAGAAGTAATCGTCCTGGATGAGAACGCTTCTATTATGAAGGCCTCTCAGATCATGAAGGAACACAACATCCGGCGTATTCCCGTGGTGCGGGGGGGGAAGCTGGTGGGGATCGTGAGCGATCGGGACATCAAAGAGGCCACCCCCTCCAAGGCTACGGCCCTGGATGTGCATGAACTCTATTATCTCCTCTCCGAGGTGCGGGTGAAGGACATCATGACCCCGGATCCCATCACCGTTCGGCCCGAGGACACCGTGGAGTATGCGGCGGTGCTGATGCTGGAGAACCGCATTTCCGGTTTGCCGGTGGTGGATGAGGCCGGCCACGTGGTGGGGATTATCACTCAGACCGACGTATTCAAGGTCTTTGTGAACATTACCGGTATCTATTACGGTCCCATCCAGATCGGTCTGGAGATCGAGGATTCGGACAAGCTGGACGAACTGACCCATCTGATTATCAGCCACGGAGCCAGGATCATCAGCATCCTGACCTATCGGGAGGGGATCGATTCCCCGGGAAGACAGGTCTTTGTGCGCATAAAAGACCTCCCGGAGGAGAAACTGCAGGCCCTTCTCGAGGCCCTGAGACGGAATTACAGGGTGCGCTACTGGGCCCGGGACGATGTGAGCCGGGTGAAGTCTCCCCGGGTCAGCGCCACCAGAACAGCCATCTTAGAAGGCCGGGTCGAGGCCTGATCCTGGGCACCTCCCGGATCTCCGGCACCTTGTCTTCCGGGTAAGGCAGCCAGATTTCCTCCGTTTGTCCGGAGGGGGAACGATCGCGGAAGGGAACGAAGGTTATTCCCTCCGGGACCCGGAACTTTTCCGGGCTAAGAGATAGACCGCGCAGGAGCTCCACCCAAAGCGGACAGGCGGCACGTCCTCCGGTCTCGAGTCTTCCCAGGGTTTTAGGTTTATCGTAGCCCACCCATACCCCGCAGGTATAACCCGGGGTAAACCCGATGAACCAGGCATCCTGATAGAGGTCGGTGGTGCCGGTCTTTCCGCCGGCCGGTATTCCCAGCACCCGGGCGCATCTTCCGGTGCCCTCCCGGACCACTTCCTGGAGGTAGAAATTCACCACGTAGGCCGTTTCCGGGGAAAAGACGCGTTTCCGGCGGGGATGGGCCCGGTAGATGATTTGGCCCTCTCGATCCTGGATCAGGGCCACCAGATGGGGTTCCACCAGTTCTCCGCCCAGGGGGAAGACGGTATAGGCCCGGGTGAGTTCCCAGGGGGATACCCCGGCGCTTCCCAGGGCCAGGGAAAGGTTGCGGGGAAGGGGCCCCGAGATCTCCACCGCCCGTAGGGTTTCCTGGACCTCACCTATACCCAGGGCCCGGGCGATCTTGACCGCCACGGTGTTGCGGGAGTCCACCAGGGCGGTGCGCAGGGAGATGATGCCCAGGTAACGGTGATCGAAGTTGCGGGGACGCCACAGCTGGCCGGATTTTCCTCCGGGAAGGACCACGGGTTCATCCACTACCAGGGAATCCGGGCGCAGGAGATCGTCTTCCAGGGCCCGGGCCCAGAGAAAGGGTTTTAAGGCCGAACCCGGAGGACGCCGGGCAAAGACCGCCCGGTTGAAGCGACTTTCCCGAAAGTCCCTTCCTCCCATGAGCAGGCGCACCTCACCGGTGGGATTCTCCAGACACACCGCCGCCACCTGGGGAATATCCTTGCGATGGTGACGGCGCGGGATCAGGGAAAGGCGCTTCAGCACTGCGGGCCAGACCCTATCCTGCCAGGCCAGATCCAGGGTGGTGTAGATACGGTATCCTCCGGTAAGGAGCCGATCCTTTCCCAGCATGCGTTCCAGACGTCGCCGTACGATCTGCAGGAAGTATCCGGCGCGGGGATCCGGGGAGAAATCCATGGGATGGAGTCGGAGAGGGGCCTTCTCGGCCCTGCGGGCGGTTTCCCAGGTGATGTAACCCTCCTCGGCCATGCGTTTCAACACGTAGGCCCGGCGTTTCAGGGCTGCCTGAGGGTCGGCCAGGGGATTGAGGCGACTGGGGGCCGGAGGAAGACCGGCGATAAGGGCTGCCTCGGGAAGGGTGAGCTGCCATACATGTTTGCCGAAATAGGTCAGGGCCGCGGATTCCACCCCGTAGGCCCCGGCCCCGAGATAGATATGATTGAGGTAGATGTTCAGGATTTCGTCCTTGGAGAGGGCCCGATCGATCTGCCAGGCCAGAATGGCCTCCCGGATCTTGCGGGAAAGGGTCCTCTCCCGGGAGAGGAGAAGGGAACGGGCCACCTGCTGGGTGATGGTGCTCCCTCCCTGAACCACCCGGCGGGCCTTAATGTCCGCGATGAGGGCCCGCAGGATGCTGATGAAATCCACGCCCTTGTGTTCGTAAAACCGGGCGTCCTCCGCGGCCACGAAGGCCTGAATGAGATATGAGGGCATCTTGCGGAGAGGCACCGGGAAACGTCGTTCCTTGTACCAGTAAGCGATGGGGGTTCCGTTCCGGTCATAGACGATGGTGGTGGCCGGGGGACGGTAATGCTTGAGGGTGGAGATATCCGGCAGGTTGAGGGTCAGATAGAAATAGACCCCTCCCAGGATGATGAAGAGACTGGCTGCGGCAGCCGCTACCAGCAGGACCGAAAGATGATAGTAGGAGAGTCGTTTCATAGGGGCTGGGCCTTAAGGGTTCGCAGACGATTCAGGGCGGCGGCCAGTTCGAAACGCCGCACAAAGGCCAGGTCTCCCCGGACCTCCCGGGTCAGGGCCGAAAATCCTTCTTTCCGCAGACGCTCCTCCAGTTCGGTTACGGCCTGATCGATGGTCCGGCCGGAACGGAGTCCCTCCAGCAGAGGGCCGAAAAGGACCCCGATGGTTCGCACCTGGTCCGCGGAGACCAGTTGCTCCACGGCAGAGAGATCTATTTCCTGGCGGGCCAGGATCAGTCCCCGGGTGCCCTGCACCTTGATCTTCCACTCTCCGCGGGGCAGTCCGGAGGAAAGGACCCTTCGCCGGGGGATTCTGTCCAGGGGGCGGGGACACTCCCGTTTCCGACCCGAGGGGTAGGTCTGAACGATCCGCCGGGCCTCGGCGGTGACCACCCGGGGACGAAAGTGATCCATGGCTATAACCGTATCCGCCACCTCCAGATAGTCCCCGGACCCTCCCATGACCAGTACGGTGGAGACGCCGAAACGTTCGTAAAGTTCGCGTACCCGGTCGATGAAAGGGGTGATGGGTTCCTTTTCCTTGGCGATGAGGGCCTGCATCCGGGCATCCCGGATCATGAAGTTGGTGGCGGAGGTGTCCTCGTCCAGGAGCAACACCCGGGCTCCGACCTCCAGGGCCTCCATGATGGCTGCGGCCTGACTGGTGGACCCCGAGGCGCAGGGGGTTTCGAAGTTTTCGGTGGGTTTGCCCAGGGGAAGATGGGTAATAAAGGGGGAGATATCCACCCCGCAGACCGAACGGCCATCCTCGGCCCGGATCTTGACCGTTTCGTAACGGGAGACCACCAGTTCGCGACCGTCGCCGGGACGATGGTTATAGATTCCGAGTTCCAGGGCTCGAAGCAGGGTGGATTTGCCGTGGAAACCGCCTCCCACGATGAGGGTGATCCCCTCCGGGATCCCCATGCCCCGGACCGGGCCGCGATGGGGAAGCTCTATTTCCACCCGCAATTCCGGAGGGGGCTCAAAAGGTACGGCCTCCGGGGCCGGACGGGGATCCACCCCGGAGGCCCGGGGAAGGATGGCCCCTTCGGCCACAAAGGCCACCAGTCTCATTTCGACCAGCTTTTCCCGCAGGTAGTGGGCGTCCTCGTAGGTGGTCACGAATTCCCAGAGCGAGGCCGAGGGGAGATGGGGATAAAGGAGGCTTTCCCGTACCAGACGGGGGAGGATTTCTCCCAGGAGTTTCCAGGCCTCCCGGGCCAGGATACGCCGGCCGGCCGCCGGAAGCCCCACAAAAAAACGGGCTTCTACCTGTCCGTCGGGAAATACGGACACGGTGGAGCGGGGCAGGAGTTCCTGACCCGGTCCGTGGACTACGATGAGTCCGCTCTTTCCCGAACCCTTGACTCCGGAGTATTCTCTGGCCCTGCGGGCCAGGGTGTCGGCCAGAAAGTTTTCCAGACCGATCCTGCGGGGTTCCGAGGCGTAGGCCGAGGAGGGCAGACGGGCCACCTCCGCCGGGACCCGTACCCTCACCCGGCTGGGGGGAGCAAAAGGGTCGGACTGGATACGATCCAGGTAAAGAGTGAATTCCGGAAACCGATAGGCCCCGCGCAATTCCTTGTAAGCTCCGTAGCCACGTCCGTCCAGACGAAAGAGGATCCTCCGCAGTCGATCCATTTGCCCTCCGGATAAAAATTTGTTTTACTAAAAATAGAACAAAAATTTCCCGATGCCCATGGAACTCGATCTGGAATTTTACCAGAGCATTCTGGATCTCTTCCCGGGTATGATTTCTGTGGTCTCGGAGGATTTCCGGGTCCTTTATGTGAACCGGGCCTTAAGAAGCCGCTATCGCGAGGATCCGGTAGGCCGGCTCTGTTTCGAGGCCTTCTACGCCCAGGAGGAGCCCTGTCCCTGGTGCCGTAAGGAGGAAGTTCTTCGGGAGAGGAAGTCCATTGTCTGGGAGGTCTTCAGTCCGCGAGATCAGCGATGGTACGAGGTGCGGAGCACGGCTCTCTCCTGGCGCAACGAGCTGGGGTATCTCTCGGTCCTCATCGACATCACCGAGAAGAAACGCCTGGAGAAGAGATTGCGCCGGGAGGTGGAGTTCTATACCCGGATCCTGGAGGAGACCCCGGTTCTCATCCTCTTTAACAAGGATAACCGGTTATCCTTTGTGAATCGTTCCTTCGAAAAGATCACCGGTATTCCCCGGGAAAGGGCCCTGGGCAGGAGTGTCTTTGAGCTCATGGTGCCGGAGGAGGATCGGGCCGAATGGGAAAAACATTGCCAGGAGGTACGTTGCGGGGTCTTCAAGCTGGGGGTGGAGTTGCCGGTGCGTACGGTCTCCGGGGAGAAGAGGGACCTCATCTGGAACTGTATGCGGATCGAGGACCCGCAGGGGGAGTTGATTATCATCGGTATGGCCACGGACATAACCGAACAGAAGGCCCTGTTCGAGCAATATCTCCAGGCCCAGAAGATGGAAAGCCTGGGCCGGTTTACCGGTATCCTGTTACACGAGCTCAACAATCTCTTCATGGCCCTGCAGGGGTATCTGGGGGTTGCCCAGCTCCGTTTAAACGAACCGGAGAAGCTGCGGGAGTATTTCGAAAAGATGGAAAACCTTATCGAGCGCTGGCGCAATATGAGCCGGGAGCTTTTGACCTTCTCCCGGCAGAACACCCCTCAGGCCCGCATCCTGGATCTTTCCGAATTTTTGGTCCGCCAGGTGGAGGTCCTGCAACATCTTTTGGGATCCAAGATCCGGGTGAAGGTGGAGAAGATCGAGGAACCTTTGCCGGTGAAGATCAACGAGGTGCATTTGCAGCAGATCCTTTTCAATCTGGCCTCCAATGCCCGGGAGGCCATGCCCCAGGGGGGCGAGGTGCGGGTAGGGCTGGAGAGGGTGGCTCTGTCCGAGGAGACGGTGGCCCTGCTGGGCATTCCCTCCGGGGACCATGCCCTTCTCACCTTTGCGGATACCGGTCCGGGCATACCGCCGGAGATCCTTCCGCACATTTTTGAGCCCTATTTTACCACCAAAGAGGGAGGAAGCGGGCTGGGGCTGGCCACGGTCTATGCCCTGGTAAGACAGTACGGAGGTCATATCGTCGTATCCAGTGTCCTGGGGCGAGGGACGGTGTTCAAGATCTATCTTCCCCTGGTGGAGGCGGAAGAGGAAAGGCCGATCCCGGCTCCGG
>NZ_WFVX01000174.1:0-15971 GCF_015491435.1 Thermosulfurimonas sp. | reverse complement strand
GGCCTTGACCCCGTAACGCTCGCGCAGTTTTTCTACCGACCTTTCCAGATGGATCTGCCCCAGACCGGAGATAAGGATTTCCCGGGTTTCCTCATCGCGACGGATCTTAAGGGTGGGGTCTTCCTCCAGGAGTTTGGTCAGGGCCGGGCCGATCTTGTCTTCGTCGGTACGGGTTTCGGGGTGCAGGGCATAGGTAAGGACGGGTTCGGGAAGTTCCGGAGGCAACAGTTGGATGCGGAGTCCGTCTCCGGTAAGGGTCTCGCCGGTTCGGGTTTCGGAAAGCTTGGGGAAAACCACCAGGGCCCCGGGGCCGGCCTGGGAGATCTCCGATAGTTTTTCGCCCTGGGCTACGGAGAGATGGGCGTATTTTTCGGAAAGATCCCGGTGGGGATTAAAGAGGACCCCTTCCCGGGACAGGGTTCCGGAGACCACCCGTCCGAAGGAAAGCCTTCCGGCATAGGGATCGATAAGGGTCTTATAGATGAGGACCACCGGTGGGGCCTGAGGGTCGGGCCATACCTCCACGGCCCCCTCCGGCCCCTCCGCGATGCGGGGGCCGCGATCCGCAGGGGAAGGCCCCAGTTCGGCTATGGCATCCAGCAGCCGGGCTACCCCCACCATCCGGGCCACCGAACCCACACACACCGGAGCCAGCTTGCCGGAAAGGACCCCCTTGCGCAGACCCCGCATGATCTCCTCGGGTTCCAGGTGTTCCTCCTCCAGATATTTTTCCAGCAGTTCGTCTTCCTCCTCCGCCGCGAACTCGATCATGTTCTTGCGCAACCCCTCGGCCAGGGCGCGCAGGTCTTCCGGTAGTCCCTCCACCCGTACCCGGGTGCCTTCAGGGATATATACCCGTAACTTGAGGAGATCGATGATGCCCCGGAGCTGGGCTTCCTCTCCCAGGGGATAGGCCACCGGTACCGCACAGAGCCCCAGTTTTTCCTGAAGCTCGCAGAGGATATCCTCCAGCTGGGACTTTTCCTGATCCAGCTTGTTCACAAAGACCAGGGTGGGGAGCCCGGCCTCTTGCGCCGCGGCATAGGCCTTCTCCAGCTGGACCTTCACCGGGGAGGTGGCATCCACCACCAGCACCGCGAAATCCGCTGCCCAGCAGGCCAGCTTGGTCTCGCCGAGAAAATTGTCGTCACCGGGAGTGTCCAGAAAATAATATTCCTTTCCTTGCCAGGAGAGACGGTAGGGAGTGGCCGCCAGGGTGGGTTCCCCCTCCCGTAGCGGGACCTTTTCTCCGGTCAGAGAGAACATGGCCCGGGCCAGGGCGGTCTTACCGGAAAAGCTCTGTCCCAGCAGGGTGAAGGTGCGGACTTCTTTCATTCGTCCCCCCTCTAAAAAGTATTCCCTAAGGGAAGGTTAGAATCCCGGAAGGGTATCTGTCAAGGGAAATTAGGAGGAAATTTCGAATAGTTCCCGGGCTGCACGTGCCAGGGCTTCTGGTACCAGCCCCAGTCTTTCCCGAAGGATGGAGGGAGATCCGTGTTCAATAAAACGATCTGGAAGCCCCACCCGTTTGAGTTGGACCCGAAGGCCCCGATCCAGAAGGAGTTCCGCCACCGCCGAGCCGAAACCCCCGAGGAGGGTATTCTCTTCCACGGTAAGGACCCTTCCGGTCCGGGCGGCCAGATCACAGATGAGTTCCTCATCCAGGGGTTTTACAAAGCGGGCGTTTACCACCCCGCAGGAGATCCCTTCTTTTTCCAGGATATCCGCCGCCTTGAGGGCGGCGGGGACCAGATGCCCCAGGGCCAGGATTATCAGATCCCGACCCTCCCGCAGTATTTCCGCCTGTCCCCTCGGAATCTCTCGAAATTCGTCCTCCAGGGGAACCCCCACCCCTCTTCCGCGTGGATACCGAATGGCCACCGGACCGGGAAAGGAAAGGGCACTGTAAAGCATATGCTGGAGTTCGTTTTCGTCCTTGGGGGCCATGATGGTCATGTTGGGGACCAGGCGCAGATAGGAAAGATCGAACTGCCCCTGATGGGTGGGGCCGTCCTCTCCCACTATCCCTCCGCGATCGATGGCAAAGATCACGTGAACGTTGGGCAGGGCCACGTCGTGAATGATCTGATCCAGGGCCCTCTGCAGGAAGGTGGAATAGATGGCACAGACCGGAAGGAGGCCTTCCAGGGCCAGTCCGGCGGCGAAGGTTACCGCATGCTGTTCACAGATCCCTACATCGAAGAAACGATCCGGAAACTCCCGGGCAAAGGGTTTGAGACCGGTCCCCAGGGGCATGGCCGCGGTGATGGCCACCAGGCGGGGCTCCATCCGGGCCAGACGGAGCATGGTGCGGCTAAAGACCTCGGTGTAGGTGGGAGGTCCGGGTTCCTTAAGGATCTTTCCGGTTTGAGGGTCAAAAGGTCCCACCCCGTGGAAGGTCTCGGGATCGGTCTCCGCCGGAAGATAACCCTTGCCCTTTTTGGTCAGGATATGGACCAGAAGGGGGCCCTTCATTTCGCGGATGTTCTGGAAAAGATGGATCAAACCCTCCAGATCGTGCCCATCCACCGGCCCCACATAGTCAAAACCCAGGGCCTCAAAGAGCATGCCCGGGGTAAGGGCACTTTTGAGGAGACCTTCACTCTTGCGCAGGAGATGCAGGAACTGGTCTCCCCGGGGCAATCTTTCCGCCAGCCGTTCAATGTCTTTCTTGAGCCGGCGGGCCAGACGTCCGGTCATCTTCCGGGAAAGAAAGGAGGAAAGGGCCCCCACATTGGGGGAGATGGACATCTCGTTGTCGTTAAGGATGACGATGAGGTCTTCCCTCTGGTGCCCGGCGTTGTTGAGCCCCTCGAAGGCCAGACCGGCGGTCATGGATCCGTCTCCGATGACCACCAGCACCCGCCCCCGGGGATCCTTCTTCAGGCGCAGGGCGGTGGCCATCCCCAGTCCGTAAGAGATGGAGGTGCTGGAATGTCCGGTTTCCACGATATCGTGAGGGCTCTCGGAACGTTTGGGGAACCCGGCTATTCCGCCGTACTGTCGGAGGGTGTGAAAACGGTCCTTGCGTCCGGTGATCAATTTGTGGGCGTAACACTGGTGCCCCACGTCCCAGACGATCCGATCGTGCGGGGATTCAAACACGTAGTGCAGGGCCAGGGTGAGTTCAATAACCCCGAGATTGGGGGCCAGATGCCCTCCGTTGCGGGCCACGGTCTGGATGATGATTTCCCGCAGTTCCCCGGCCAGTTTACGCAACTCGGTCACCTTGAGGGTCTTGAGGTCCTCCGGGCTATGGATGCGATCCAGGATACGGCTCATGGAGCTTCAATTTTTACGCGTAAGCACAAAACGGGCAAGGGCGCGCAGGGGATCGGCCTCGGGGCCGAACCGCTTCAGGGCCGAAAGGGCTTTTTCGACCTCTCTTTCCGCGGCACGACGGGCTTCCTCCAGCCCCACCAGCCCCGGATAGGTGGCTTTGCCCCTGCGTTCGTCTGAGCCCACCGGTTTCCCCAGTTCCCTTTCGTCTCCGGTGAGATCTAGGATGTCGTCCACGATCTGAAAGGCCAGCCCCAGGGCCTCGCCGTAACAGGAAAGGGCCTGAATTTCCTCCTCCCCGCCTCCGGCCAGGATTCCCCCGGAGACCACCGAGGCCTGGATCAGGGCCGCGGTCTTGTGACGATGGATGTAATCCAGCTCCTCCTTTCCCACCCTCCTGCCCTCGGCCAGAAGATCGGCCATCTGACCCACCACCATGCCGTGGATCCCCGCGGCCCGGGCCACCAGATGCACGGCCCGAAGGAGTCTCTGGGGAGAGGTGCGTCTTTCCAGTTCCGGATGGGTGAAGAGTTCAAAGGCCAGGGCCTGAAGTCCGTCTCCGGCCAGGATGGCGGTGGCCTCATCAAAGGCCCGATGGCAGGTGGGTTGCCCCCGGCGAAGATCATCGTCGTCCATGGCCGGAAGGTCGTCATGGATCAGGGAATAGGTGTGAAGACACTCCAGCCCGCAGGCAAAAAGGAGATAGTCCTCGGCCTTTCCGCCGCAGGCTTCGGCCCCCAGAAGACAGAGAAGGGGCCGCAGGCGTTTTCCGCCGGAAAAGAGGCTGTAGCGCATGGCCTCGATCACCCGTGCGCCCGGTTCTTCCCGCGGAGGAAGGACGCTTTCCAGGGTCATTTCCACCCGCTTGCGCCAGAAGGATAGCCTTTCCTTCAGCTCTTCCGTTTTCATGATCGATTGCGCTCCAGGGCCTCCTCCAGGGGGATCGTGCGGTATCCTTCCTCGGTGCGGATCAGGACCTCCACCCGACGTCGCATCTCCCGCAGGGTCCTTTCACAGGAGCGGGCCAGACGCACCCCCTCCTCGTAGAGTCGGAGGGCCTCCTCCAGAGGCAGATCCGCTCCCTCCAGCCTTTTTACGATCTCCTCAAGACGCCGAAGCCGGGCCTCCAGATTTTCTTCCATAAAGGTGCCTCACTTCCTGAATGAAGATTACCGGATTTACCGCTACCCCGGAAAGATAGACCCCGAAGTGGAGATGCGGTCCGGTGGTTCGTCCGGTGGCTCCGGAGAGGGCTATGATCTGGCCCTTGCGTACCCGCTCTCCCTTCCGCACCAGGATGCGCGAGAGATGAGCATAATAAGTATAAACCCCGCAGCCGTGCCCCAGGAGCACCACCCGGCCCGGGAGATAGAAATCCCCGGTGAGGATCACCCGCCCGGCGGAGGCCGCCCTCACCGGCGTTCCCTCCGGCACGGCCAGGTCCACCCCTCGATGGGGGCTGCGCGGCTCTCCGTTCAGGATACGTCTCAGGCCGAAGGGGCTGCTTATCTTTCCGGAGACCGGCAGGACGAAATCCTCCAGCCTGCAGGCCCTTCCCTCCACCCTTCCCAGGGTACCCCGCAGGAGCTTTATTTCTCGGCGCACCCGGGCCAGGATCTCCGGGGGAAAGGTGACCATCCTCGGCGGAAGCCTGAGGTGTTCCTCGGGGTAACTTTTGGGGAGCACCCGTACGGTAAGGGAAAGGCCCCCGGCACGAAGCGTATAGATCCCGGGAGGAGTGTCCAGGGGAAGGGCCAGAGGGAGATAAAGCCCTTCCCGCAGGCGCAGGGGACGGAAAAGATGCCCCCGGAAACGGGCCTCAAGCCGGGGATCCTTTACCGGTATCAGGACCACCTCCCCGGGATAGCCCCGAAAGACCGTGGCCGCGGAAGCGGTTACGGAAACGAGCCAGAGAAGGAGGACCAGCAGAGCCCTAAGGCGCATCCGGCTTTACCTCCTCCACCCGGGCCAGGATGCGTCCCCGGGCCGGGAGAATCTCCAGGAGATCCCCGGGCTGGGTTTCCTCGGCCCTGCGGACGATATTCCCTTGAGGGAGTTTTTTTACCACACTGTAGCCCCGGGAGAGTACCGCCAGGGGGGATACGGCCTCCAGGTGTCTTGCCAGGGAGAGAAACCTTTCCTCCCGGCGGTGCAGAAGATGCTTCAGATTCCGGGTAATCTGCTCCACCAGGTGGTGAAGCCGGGCCTCTTTTTCCGCCAGGAGGGTTTCCGGGGACTTAAGCCTTCGGCGGAGATGATGGAGTTCGCGCTCCCAGAAGACCAGACGTCGTTCCATCTCCTCCCGCAGTTTCTGGAGCCGGAGACGGAGATCCGCGAGAAGGGCTTTTTCCTCGGGAAAGATGAGCGAGGCCGCGGCCGTAGGGGTGGGGGCCCTCTGATCAGCCACAAAATCGCAGATAGTGTAGTCGATTTCGTGTCCCACGGCCGAGACCACCGGCAGACGGGAGCGGAATACGGCCTCCGCTACCACACGCTGGTTGAAGGCCTGAAGGTCCTCCAGCGATCCGCCTCCGCGGGTGATCAGAATGAGATCGAGATCCCCCATTCGGTTCAGTTCCTCCACCGCCCGGGCGATTTCCTCTGCGGCTCCCTCGCCCTGCACCCGCACCGGATGGATGAGGATATGCGCCGGCCAGCGGGAAAGGGCCACCCGCAGAAAATCGTGGAGGGCGGCTCCGGAAAGGGAGGTGATCACCCCCACCCGCTGCGGAAAGGGAGGAAGGGGTTTTTTGCGGGAGGGGTCGAAATAGCCCTTACGTCTCAATTCCTCTTTCAGGGCCTCAAAGGCGGCCTGCAGGGCCCCCGCCCCCCGGGGTTCGATCCTCTGGGCAAGGAGCCGGTACTCTCCCCGGGGTTCATAGACCGAGATCCGACCGAAACAGAGGACCTTCATGCCCTCCCGAAGGGGAAAGGGGACCTCCCGGGCCCGATCCCGAAAAAGGATTACCCGCAGGAGGGCCCGATCATCCTTAAGGGAGAAAAAGACATGGCCGGAATCGTGGTTCTTGAGCTGATAGATCTCCCCCTCCACCCAGACCGTAAGAAGATGAGTCTCCAGGAGGTCTTTGATGCGTCCGGTAAGCTCGCTTACCGTAAAGACCAGCCGTTCCGGCCTTCGCACCCGGGGGGTGGAAAATTCGAACACAGGCATTATTTTCCCTTATTGGAAATCGGTGGTTATCTCTAGTTTAAACGATTAGGGACGATGGTAAAGAAAGACCTGTACGAGATTCTCGGGGTAAGTCCGGACGCCAGTACGGAGGAGATCAAGAGGGCCTATCGTAAGCTGGCCCGGAAGTATCATCCCGATCTTAACCCCGGGGATAAGGAAGCCGCGGAACGTTTTAAGGAGATTAACGAGGCCTACGAGATCCTTTCCGATCCTCAGAAACGGGCCGAATACGATCGTTTACGTCAGGCCGCCCGGGCCTATCGGTTCACCACCCCCGGGGGAGAGTCGGCCTATGATTTCGGCCTCTTCATGGAGAACTTCGATCCCTTCGGGGGTTTTGCCGATCTTTTTGCCGATCTTTTCGGCTACGAGCGCGAGGAACGTCCCGAACGCGGTGCGGATGTCCTTTATCGGGTGGAGGTGGATCTTGCGGATCTGGTCTCCGGCAAACCCCTGAGCCTGGAGGTCCCCTTTGAAGAACCCTGTCCGGTGTGCCACGGAGGGGGATACGATCTCTCCTCTTCCGAGTCCTGTCCCGCCTGCGGGGGGCGGGGGCGCAAGGAAACCCGGCGCGGCCCGGTGCGGATCATCGAGGTATGTCCGGTGTGCGGAGGGTTCGGAAGACGCTATACCGGCACCTGTCGTCATTGCGGAGGGCGGGGTACGGTTACCCGCAGGGAAAGGATCTCGGTCACCATTCCTCCCGGGGCCGGGGATGGGACCAGGATCCGGATCCCCGGAAAGGGGCGTCCGGGGAAACGAGGGGGTCCTCCGGGGGACCTTTATCTGGAGCTGCGGGTGCGTCCGGACGAGCGTTTCGAACGTCGGGGCTACGACCTCTACCTGAAACATCCCCTGGACCTCTTTACCGCGGTCCTGGGAGGCGAGGTGGTGGTCCCCACCCTTACCGGCAAGGTGAAGCTGCGCATCCCTCCCGGCACCCAGAGCGGCCAGAAGTTCCGGCTGCGGGGCCAGGGCCTCTATCGTCCGGATGGGAGCAGGGGCGATCTTTACGTGGAGGTGCAGATAACCGTTCCGCGGCACCTGAGCCCGGAGGCGCGGCGGAAGTTCGAGGAACTACGGGCCATGCTACACTGAGGGAGAGTCCTTGCGCTGTCCTTCCTGTCATAAGGAAGATACCAAAGTGGTGGATTCCCGATCCACGGGAGAGGGGTTTGTCATTCGTCGGCGCAGGGAGTGTGTCCACTGTGGTTTTCGTTTTACCACTTACGAACGCCTGGAATTGTCTCTCCCCCGGGTGATCAAAAAGGACGGCCGCCGGGAACCCTTTTCGCGGGAGAAGATCCTGGCCGGAATCCGTAAGGCCTGCCATAAACGCCCGGTAAGCGAGGAAGCCATCGAAAACTTTGTAAGCGCTCTGGAAAGGGAACTCTTTGAGAGCGGGGAGAAGGAGATACCCTCCAGCTATATCGGGGAGAGGGTTATGGAAAAGTTGAAGGAATGGGACGAGGTGGCCTATGTGCGGTTTGCCTCGGTATATAGGGAGTTTCAGGATGTAAACGAATTTGTGGAACAGGTATCTCAGCTTCTCCGGGGGCGAAAGAGTGGACGAAAGGGTGGTAAGTAGGCTCATCTTTCCGCTGGACACCGGGGATCTTTCCGAGGCCCGACGCTGGGTGAGGCGTCTTTCCGGCCTGGTGGGGGTTTTTAAGGTAGGGCTGGAACTTTTCACCTCCGCCGGGCCTGCGGCGGTGGAGATGGTCCGCGAGGAAAGCCAGGCTGAGGTTTTTCTGGATCTTAAGCTCAACGACATCCCGGCTACGGTGGCCGGAGCCGTGCGGGCGGCCTCGCGTCTGGGGGTGGATTTCCTGACCGTGCACATGCTGGCCGGTCGCTGGGCGGTGAGGGAGGCGGCGCGTGCCGCCGAGGGGGGGCTGCGTATCCTGGCCGTGACCATCCTCACCTCGCTTTCCCGGGCCGACCTCATGGAGGTGGGGTATTCTCCGGAACTCTCCCGGGATCTTTCCGAGGCCGCTCTGCGTCTGGCCTCCCTGGCCTACCGCTGCGGGGTACACGGAGTGGTGTGTTCGGCCAAGGAACTTCCCCGCATCCGGGAGGCCTTCCCCCATCTCCTTACCGTGGTCCCGGGGGTGCGTCCGGAGTGGCTGGAGGAGGAACTGGCCGACGATCAGAAACGTATTGCCTCTCCGGGGGAGGCCATCCGGGCCGGAGCGGATTATCTGGTGGTGGGCCGTCCCATCCGGGAGGCCCGGGACCCTCGCGCCGTGGCCGAACGGATCCTTGCGGAGATGGCTCAGGCCTTCGAGGAACGATATCGAGGATGCAACGTACCGGAATAGCCGATCTTCCCCTTCACGGCGGAAGGGCCCCGCGCTGGCTCTTTTCCCGGATGGTGCGTCTGGCCCGGGCCCTGTGCCTGGCCATTCTGGAGGAATTCGGTCGAGCCGAACTATTACGAAGGCTTTCCGATCCTTTCTGGTTTCAGGCCTTCGGCTGTTTGCTGGGCTTCGACTGGCATTCCTCCGGTCTCACCACCACCGTGTGCGGGGCCCTGAAGGAGGCCCTGGCCCCTCTTTCCCTGGAGACGGGGATCTTTGTATGCGGCGGAAAGGGCCGGACCAGTCTCAAGACCCCGGAAGAGATCCTTTTCTGGGCCGAAAAAGCCGGTCTTCCGCAGGAATTCCGACATCTACCGGACATCTCCCGTCTTTCGGCCAAGGTGGATAATACCGCCCTTCAGGACGGCTATCAGCTCTATCATCACACCTTCATCTTCACCGTGGAAGGGACCTGGGCGGTCATCCAGCAGGGGATGAACCAGTTCACCGCTCTGGCCCGGCGTTATCACTGGCTTTCGGAGAGGGTGCGGAATCTCACCGAGGAGCCCCACACCGGTATCGCCACGGTGCGTCGAGAACCGGAGGTGCTGGATCTTACGGCCAGGGAAAGCCAGGCCGTGCGTCGGGTCCTGTGCCATCTGCTTCAAGCGCCTCCGGATCAGATCCTGCGCGAGATAGAGAGGGTGCGGCGTCTTGAGCTTCCCCGGCGGCACGGTCTTAGCGAGCGCGATCTCGAGCCCCGGGGGCTGCGCAAGGTGCTTCTTTCGGCTTACGAGTGTCCCCCGGAGGATTTTCGCGAGGTGCTGGGAATAAAGGGCCTGGGCCCCAGGAGTCTCAGGGCCCTTACCCTCACCGCGGAACTCCTTTATGACGTACGAGCCTCACGTACCGATCCGGCCCGCTATGCCTTTGCTCACGGTGGAAAGGACGGCCATCCCTTTCCCGTGGATCGCCGGGCCTACGAGGATACGGTGCGTTTTCTGGAGGAGGCCCTGAACCGGGCCCGCCTGGGACAGAAGGACCGCCTTAAGGCCCTCCGGCGCCTTACCCTACTGATCGGGTAAAAATTACCAAAATTCTTCGAAAGCAAAAGATATAGCGGCCATTTAAATTCTAAAGTCCTCTCCAACACCTCTTATGTGCCTTCAAGTCCCTTGACATCTCCCGAGCTTTTTGCTTTTAAAAGAAAAGCTATGTCTTTAAAGGCTCAAAAGATACTGAAAGCGAATATTTCTCCTATTTTCGAAAAAGTTAGGGATAAAGTTTACGCCACTTTTCCCAAGGAAACGGTTCGCTTTTTGAAAAAAGAGGTGGACAGGTTCGAAAATCCGCTGGGATATCGGCTGGAGGAGGGGCTGAAGGGCCTGATTACGGAATTGGCCGGGGACTTTTCCTGGGAGAAGGTGGATTATTTTCTGGATCGTATCATTCGTATCGAGGCGGTCCAGAGCCGGCAGCCCTCCGAGGCCCTGGCCTTCCTTTACTATTTGAAGTCCGCGGTGCGGGAGGTGGTGGGGGAGGAGATCCTGGAGGATCTCGGGCCCGAGGCCCTGCTGGAGGTGGAGGATCGGATAGACGCCATGCTGTTGAGGGCCTTCAATCACTATATGGCCGCGCGGGAGAAGCTTCACGAGCTGCGTATCGAGGAATGGAAGAGCCGGCTCTATCTCCTGCTCAAGCGTGCGGGCTATCTATATGATGTTCGGGAAGGAAGCCTCCCTCCGGAGGCTGGGAATACCGAAAAAACTCATTAGGGGTTGGGATCTATGAATGTGGTAGCCGCACTAGTGGCCGTAATAGGTATGGTAATCGTGGTTTGGTTTGGGGTAGGGGTCTTGAAGCTTTATACCCTTTTCGGGGTCCTGGTGCCTTATGCGGCGCTCCTCACCTTTCTGATCGGCCTGATTTACCGGATGGTGAATTGGGCCAAGTCCCCGGTGCCCTTCAAGATCACCACCACCTGTGGGCAGCAGAAGAGTCTTCCCTGGATCAAGCACAGCCGACTGGAGAGTCCGGCCAACAATTTCGAGGTGGTGTTGCGGATGGCGCTGGAGGTCCTGGCCTTCAGGTCGCTCTTCCGCAATCTGCGGGCCGATCTGCGGGGGCGCAAGCTTTACTACGGGTCCAGTAAGTGGCTCTGGCTGGGGGCCATCCTCTTTCACTGGTCCTTTTTTATCATTCTGGTGCGGCATCTGCGGCTTTTTACCTATCCGGTGCCCGGGCCCATCAAGGTCCTGGATGCGGTGGATAGTTTCTTCCATATAGGGTTGCCGCACCTTTACATGACGGACGTGGCCATTCTGGCCGGGCTTACCTTCCTTATCCTGCGCCGGCTGGTGGACGCCAAGGTCAACTACATCTCCCATGCCTCGGATTATTTTCCGCTCTTTCTCATCCTGGGGCTGATAAGTTCCGGGATGCTTATGCGTTATTTCCTGCGGGTGGATCTGGTCTCGGTGAAGGAGTTTGTCATGGGGCTGGCCACCTTCCATCCCAAGGCCCCCAAGGGTATAGGAGTGATCTTTTTCGTGCACCTTTTCTTCATCAGTGCCCTGGTGGCTTATTTTCCCTTCAGCAAGCTGGTGCACATGGTGGGGGTCTTCTTTAGCCCCACGCGGAATCTCCCCAACGACAACCGTCGCGTGCGGCACATCAACCCCTGGTGGGAGGGTGTGCCTCCGAAGTTCCTCACCTATTGTGAGTGGCAGGAGAAGTTTAAGGAGCAGCTGGAGCAGGCCGGTCAGCCTATAGACGAAGACTGTTATAAAGAAAAGAAATCCTAAAGAGGGGTTGAGCCATGGCGCTACCGAAGAGGGACGAGTTACTCAAGGATGTCAATTACGATCGGATGCCATCCAAACACTGGATGGATACCAAGCCGGAGTTTCGTCCGGGGACTTACTGTTACGCCGCCGAACCTTCGGTGGTGGAGGACCTGGGGCTACCCAATCCCCGAAAGTGGCAGCCCCATGATGAGGACTGGAAGCTTCCGCCCAACTGGAAGGAGATCGTGCTCAATGCCATTAAGGATCGCATGGAGCGTTTTCGGTCCTTCAAGCTCTTCATGGACATCTGTGTGCGCTGCGGGGCCTGTGCGGACAAGTGTCATTTCTTCCTGGGGACCGGGGATCCCAAGAACATGCCTGTGCTGCGGGCGGAGCTCATGCGTTCGGTGGTGAAGGGGGAGTTCACCCGGAGCGGAAAGATCTTCGGGCGGCTGGCCGGGGCCCGTCCCCTTACCTACGATGTAATCAAGGAGTGGTTTTACTACTACTATCAGTGCACGGAGTGCCGCCGTTGTTCGGTCTTCTGTCCCTACGGTATAGATACGGCCGAGATCACCATCCTGGCCCGGGAGATCCTGCACGAGATCGGGGTGAACATCGACTGGATCCTTAAGCCCGTGAGGTTCTCGGCCTTTGTGGGGAACCACATCGGTCTTCAGCCTCACACCATTCAGGAGAATATTGAGTTCCTGCTGGACGATATCGAGGAGATCACGGGTATCCGTCCGGAGGTGCCCATCAACAAGAAGGGGGCCGAGATCCTCTTCGTGACTCCCTCGGCGGACTTCTTTGCCGATCCGGGTATCTACACCTTTATGGGCTATGTATTGCTCTTCCACTATCTGGGGCTGGACTGGACGCTTAGCACCTACGCCTCCGAGGGTGGAAACTTCGGCTTTTTCACCTCACATGAAATGATGCGCAAGCTTCATGCCAAGATCTATCACGAGGCCGAGCGACTCAAGGTGAAGTGGATCCTGGGTGGTGAATGCGGGCACATGTGGCGGGTGGTCCATCAGTATGAGGATACGGCGCTGGGGCCGGCGCCCAAGAATCTCGAGGTCCCCAAGTCGCCCATCACGGGCACGGTTTTTGAGCACGCCAAGAGCACCAAGATCGTACATATCTGTGAGTTTACCGCGGACCTCATCGCCCATGGGAAGCTTAACCTGGATCCCAGCCGGAACGATCACCTGATAGTAACCTTCCACGATTCCTGTAACACTTCCCGGGGAATGGGTATCTTTGAGGAGCCGCGGTTTATTCTGCGGCATGTATGCAACAATTTCTATGAGATGCCGGAAAATACCATCCGGGAGAAGACCTTCTGCTGCGGGAGCGGTTCCGGGCTCAACACCGACGAATATATGGAGATGCGGATGCGGGGAGGGTTTCCGCGGGCCAATGCGGTGGAATATGTACACGAGAAATACGGGGTGAACCGCATGGCCTGTATCTGTGCCATCGATCGGGCGGTGCTTCCCACCCTCATGAAATACTGGGTGCCTGAGGTTTCCATTAGTGGGGTACACGAACTGGTGGGTAACGCCCTGGTTATACCCGGGGAGAAGAAACGTACCACGGATCTCCGTTTTGAGCCCCTAAAAGGTGTCGAGGAGGAGGCCTAAGATGTACAATAGCGACAAGGTTATACCCGGAATTATCATCTTTGTGCTTTTCGTTACCTTCCCCATTTGGTGGAACCACGGCAAGAGTGTGGCTGCTCCGGAGCCGGAACTTCCGAAAAAGGGTCGGTGTGTGGAATCCAAGGAATATATGCGCTCCCATCACATGCAGCTTTTGAACGTATGGCGGAACGAGGCCATCCGGCAGGGGATGCGGATCTATACCTCATCGGACGGAGCCCGGTTCTGGATCAGTCTGCAGAACGAATGTATGAAATGCCATAACAATAAGAGCAAGTTCTGTGATCGCTGTCATCAGTTTGCGGCGGTGGAGCCCTACTGCTGGAACTGTCACATCCCTCCGGAGACCAAGAAGTTCAAAGCCCCCAAGGCCTCCAGGCTCCTCAAGCTTTTCGGGGTTCCGCCGGTGTTACATGGCTCTTCTCAGGCCGAAAGTTACGGTCACGCGGAACATTAAAGAATCTTCAGGGAGGAAGGAGAGATGGACAGAAGAAAGTTCTTGAAGTTGGCGGGGCTTTCGGTAACCCTCGCCGGTGGGGTGCCGGGGTTTTTAAACCGGGAGGTGAAGGCCAGGGCCTATACTCCTCCTCCGGGGGCGCTTACCGCGCGCCGATGGGGTATGGCCATAGATGTAAAAAAGTGCTGGGAGGAGCCGAACTGTAACGAGTGTATAAAGGCCTGTCATCATCTCCACAATGTGCCGGATATTCCGGATAAAAAGAGGGAGGTCAAATGGATCTGGAAGGACGAATTCGAGCATGTCTTTCCGGACAAACCCAACGAGTTCAACAATATAATCTTTACCCACAAGCCGTTTCTTTTGCTCTGCAACCACTGTGAGCATCCTCCCTGTGTAAGGGTCTGTCCCACCCAGGCTACCTTCAAGCGGGAAGATGGGATTGTAATGATGGATTACCACCGTTGTATCGGTTGCCGGTTCTGTATGGCCGCCTGTCCCTTCGGGGCCCGGAGCTTCAACTGGGTGGATCCCCGTCCTTATATCAAGGATCCCAATCCCAAGTTCCCCACCCGGATGAAGGGTGTGGTGGAGAAGTGTCTCTTCTGTTACGAACGTCTGGAGAAGGGGAAGATGCCGGCCTGCGTGGAGGCGTGCAAGAAGAAGGCCCTTATTTTCGGGGATCTGGAGGACGAACATTCGGAGATAGTGCAGGTGCTCAAGTCCCGGTTTTCCATCCGGCGGAAATCCGAACTCGGGACCGGTCCTTCGGTCTTTTATCTACTTTAAAAATTAACTAGGTGAGGGGTGAGCTATGTTTGAAAAGGCACTGGTCGGGAGTCGGAAGTACTGGTTATGGTTGGCTTTTTTGGCGCTTCTGATTTTCATCGGGTTTCTGGCCTTCCTGGCTCAGCTTCAGTATGGCTTGGGGATCACCGGAATGAACCGGGATGTGTCCTGGGGTTTTTATGTGGCTCAGTTCACCTTCCTGGTGGGAGTGGCGGCCTCGGGAGTGATGGTGGTCCTGCCCTATTATCTTCATAATCACAAGGTCTTCGGGCCGGTGACCGTTTTCGGAGAGTTTCTGGCCATTGCGGCGGTGATTATGTGTTTGCTTTTCATTATCGTGGACATCGGACAAACGCACCGGCTCTTTAACGTGCTTCTACATCCCACGCCGCATTCCATGCTCTTTTACGATATGATCGTGCTCAACGGGTATCTGGCCCTGAATGTGATCTGCGGCTGGGCGGCGCTGCACGGAGAATACAAGGGGACCAAGTATCCCAAGTGGGTGGTGCCTTTCATCTATCTTTCCATCCCCTGGGCCTTCAGTATTCACACCGTAACGGCCTTTCTCTACGCCGGCTTGCCCGGGCGTCATTTCTGGCTCACGGCCATTATGGCTCCCCGTTTTCTGGCCTCGGCTTTCTGTTCCGGACCGGCCCTGCTTCTCATTGCCCTGCTGATTGCTCAGAAGGTTTCCCGGTTCCGGGTGGAGCCCAAGGCCATCGACACGCTGAGCAAGATCATCACCTATGCCCTTCTCACCAACATCTTCTTCTTCGGCTGCGAGCTTTTTACCGCTTTTTACAGCAATATCCCCGGACACAAGGCCTCCCTCATCTACCTCTTTAAGGGGCTTGAGGGGCATCAGGAGTGGGTGATCTTCATGTGGACGGCCTGGTTGCTGATGCTGGGGGCGGCCCTGATGCTGGTGATTCCTCCTCTGCGTAAGAACATCAACACCCTGGTGCTGGCCTGTGTAATGCTCTTTATCGGGGCCTGGATCGACAAGGGTATCGGTCTCCTGATGGGTGGATTCACCCCCACCCCGTTTGAGACCATTACCCCCTATCGTCCCACGGTTCCGGAGCTTCTGATTTCCCTGGGGATCTGGGCGGCAGGGTTCTTTATCATGACCGTTCTTTTCAAAATAGCCGTAAGCGTAAAAGAGGCCCGGGCCGCTTAAAGATTAAAATAAATGCTCCGGATTCCTGAAAACGCCCGGAAGAGAGAATCTTCCGGGCGTTTTTCTTTTTGCTTTGGGCTTGATTTGAGGCTAAAGTTAGAGAGATGGCGGAATCTCTGCACGTACCACGTCTGGTAATCGCGGCGCAGAAAGGGGGCGCCGGGAAGACCCTTTTTACCCTGGGGTTGATCCGAATTCTTACCCGGCGGGGGCTCCGGGTGGCCCCCTTTAAGAAGGGGCCGGATTATATCGACGCCGGATGGCTTTCCCGGGTGGCGGGTTTCCCCTGTCGTAATCTGGACCCTTTTCTTATGAGT
>NZ_WFVX01000173.1:0-4814 GCF_015491435.1 Thermosulfurimonas sp. | reverse complement strand
GAATCCCCTTGAGGAGACTCTCCGAGGAGGTGAAAGCGGCCTTAAAAGGGTTTAAAATGGAAATTAGCCCCGTAAAGGAGCAACAAAATGAGTAAGGCCGCGACTTTTGGTCTTTATCCCCATTACACTTACGAGGATTATCGAAGCTGGGAGGGGCGCTGGGAACTCATCCGGGGTGTGCCCTACGCCATGACCCCCCTCCCCCACCCGAAACACCAGCGCCTGAGCGGGCGTATCGCCTACCTCCTGGAGGAGGCTCTTGAGGAGGCCGGCTGTCCGGAGTGCGTGGCTCTTCTTCCGGTGGACTGGAAGATCTCCGAGGACACCGTGGTCCAGCCCGACAACCTGGTCTTCTGCGGGGAGCTTCCGGAGGAAGATTTTATCACCAAACCCCCGGTGATGATCTTTGAGGTCCTCTCCCCGAGCACCGCCCGGAAGGACCGCATCCTCAAGTTCGCCCTCTACGAGGAGGCCGGGGTAAAGTACTACGTCCTGGTGGACCCGGATCGAAACGAGGCCGAGGTCTTTCGCTTAAAGGAAGAACGCTATCTCCGGGAGGGAATCTTTCCCGAAGGGCTTTACACCTTTGATCTCGGCCCCTGCCGCCTTAACTTTAATTTCCAAAGGCTTTTTCGCTTCTAAAAGTTATGTTTTACGGTCTGAGGCCCCGCGAGGAACGCTTTCACCTGGCCACGGACCTTAAGCCCACCGGGGACCAGCCGCAGGCCATAGAGGCCCTCACCGAGGGGGTCCTTTCCGGGTTCAAACACCAGGTCCTCTTAGGGGTCACCGGCTCGGGGAAGACCTTCACCATGGCCAATGTCATCGCCCGGGTGAATCGCCCCACCCTCATCATCGCCCCGAACAAGACCCTTGCCGCCCAGCTCTATAACGAATTCCGCCGCTTTTTCCCGGATAACGCCGTGGAATACTTCGTCTCCTACTACGACTACTACCAGCCCGAGGCCTACATCCCGGCCACGGACACCTACATTGAAAAGGACGCCTCCATAAATGACCTTATAGACCGCCTGCGGCATGCGGCCACCTCCGCGGTGCTCTCCCGCCGGGACGTGATCGTGGTGGCGAGTGTCTCCTGCATCTACGGCCTGGGCTCCCCGGAGGACTATGCCCGCATGCATCTTTACCTCCGGGTGGGAGACACCCTTCCCCGGGATCGGCTCATAAGGCGCCTTATTACCATGCACTACGAGCGAAACGACTACGACTTCCGCCGCGGGACCTTTCGCGTGCGCGGGGACGTGGTGGAGATCTTTCCGGCAAGCGAGGAAAAACGGGCTTTGCGGGTGGAGCTTTTCGGGGACGAAATCGAGGCCATAAAGGTCATCGACCCCTTCCGGGGAAAGGTCCTGGGGAGACTTAAGGAGACTGTGGTTTTCCCGGCCACCCATTACGTGACCGAGGAGGACCGCCTGCGCCGGGCCATAGAGGAGATCAAAAAGGAACTTGAGGAGCGCGTGCGTTACTTTGAGGAACGCGGAGAGCACCTTTACGCCGAACGCCTCAAGAAACGCACCCTCTATGACCTGGAGATGCTTGAGGAGGTGGGCTACTGCCACGGGATCGAGAACTATAGCCGTTATCTTGACGGCCGCCGCCCCGGAGAACCCCCTTATACGCTCCTTGACTACTTTCCGGACGATTTCCTCATCTTCATTGACGAAAGCCACATCACCATCCCGCAGCTTGCCGGGATGTACCGCGGGGATCGTTCCCGCAAGGAGACCCTGGTGGAATACGGTTTCAGGCTCCCCTCGGCCCTTGACAACCGGCCGCTTACCTTTGAGGAGTTTGAGGCCCGGGTGAACCAGGTGATCTATGTCTCAGCCACCCCCGGACCCTACGAGCTTGAGAAAGCCAAAGGCCGCGTGGTGGAACAGATCATCCGGCCTACTGGGCTTCTTGACCCGCGGGTTGAGGTGCGCCCGGCACAGAACCAGGTGGACGACCTCCTTTCCGAGATCCGGAAACGGGTGGCCCGGGGCGAGCGGGTCCTGGTCTGCACCCTCACCAAACGCATGGCCGAGGAGCTTACCGAATACTACGCGGACCTCGGGATCCGGGTGAAGTATCTTCACTCCGACATTAAGACCCTTGAGCGGGCCAGGATCATAAGGGACCTCCGCAAGGGGGTCTTTGATGTGCTGGTGGGGATCAATCTTTTGCGCGAAGGGCTTGATATCCCGGAGGTGTCGCTTGTGGCCATCCTTGATGCGGATAAAGAAGGGTTTTTGCGCTCCGAGCGTTCACTCATCCAGATGATGGGGCGTGCGGCCCGGAACGCAAACGGAACGGTCATCCTTTATGCGGACGAAATCACCCCCTCCATGAAGAAGGCCATTGAGGAGACCAATCGCCGCCGGCGCATCCAGGAGGAGTATAACCGCCGGCACGGGATCACCCCGCAAACGGTCAAAAAGAAAGTGGAGGACACGCTCGCCCGCATCGCCGAGGCCGACTATGTGGATCTTCCCAAACTCCTTGAGGTGGAGGATGAGGAGAGGTTTTCAAGCCTTGAGGAACTCAAGCGGGAGATCAAACGGGTGGAAAAGGAGATGAAAAAGGCCGCCAGGGATCTTGAATTCGAGCGGGCCGCGGCTCTCCGCGACCGCCTCTTTTCCCTGCGTCAGAAACTTCTGGAATGGAATTGACCCCGGTTTTGTGATACATAGGAAGGGATGGAAGGTGCCATCCTGGCCATAGGCAATGAACTCGTCTCCGGCCGGGTTCCCAATGTTACCAGTTTCTGGGCCGCGGAACGTCTTTCCCGCTACGGCTATCGGGTGCGCGAAATCGTTACCGTGGGCGACGAAAAGGAAGAAATCGTCTTTTACCTTCGGCATCTGCTTTCCAAGGCCCATTTTCTCCTGATTAGCGGGGGCCTCGGACCCACCGAGGACGACCTCACCAACGAGGCCGCGGCCGAGGCCCTGGGCCTGCCTCTGGAGCTCAATCCGGAGATCCTGGCCCGGATCCGGGAAACGGAAAAACGACAGGGGCTTCCGGCCCATCCCCTGCGGGAAAAGATGGCCTATCTCCCCCGGGGGGCCTGCCCCCTCTCCAGGGATCTTTCCGTGGCCGGATACCTGCTGCGCGAAAAAGACCGGCTCCTTTTCTTTCTACCCGGAGTACCGGAACAATTTCAGCGTCTGTTGATAGATCGAGTGCTTCCGGTGCTGCTGGAGACCTTTCCTCCCCGGGAAACCCTCTGCACCCGCACCCTGCGCTTTTTTGATCTGCGGGAGGCGGAAATCAATCAGGTGGTAAAGGAGACCGTTCCTCCGGAACTGGAGGTAGGGTTTTATCCGGTCTTCCCGGAGGTCCAGGTGGTTCTCACCGCCCGGGGGAGGGAAGATCGCGAGGTGCGAGAGCTTCTTGAAAAGGCGGTAAAAGTCCTTAAGGAACGCTTTCCCGAGCACCTTTTCGGGGAGGACGAGGAGGAACTTCCCCTGGCCCTCGGGCGGATGCTGCGGGCGCGCGGGGCGACCGTTTCGGTGGCCGAGTCCTGCACCGGGGGCCTCATGGCCTCTCTCATAACCCGCATTCCCGGATCCTCGGATTATTTTCTCGGCGGGGCGGTGACCTACGCCAATAGCGCCAAGGTGGGGCTCCTCGGGGTTCCGGAAAGGTTCATCCGGCTCTTCGGGGCCGTAAGCCAGGAGGTAGCCTGCGCCATGGCCGAAGGGGCAAGGAGGCGTTTCGGTGCGGATTTCGCCCTCTCGGTAACCGGGATCGCCGGCCCGGGCGGAGGAAGCCCGGAAAAACCCGTGGGCACGGTCTGGATCGGCCTTTCCACCCCCACGGAAACCGTGGCCCGGAAGTTCCACTTCCCCGGGACCCGGCACGAGGTCCAGACCCTTTCCGCTTATACCGCCCTTGACTGGCTGCGTCGCTATCTTCTTACCGGGAACCTTTACCCGACCTATCGTTTCGCCAAGACACCATGAAAACCGGAACCCTTAAAGAGCTTGAAACCCCGGAAATCAAAGGGAAATGGTTTCGAAAACTCTCCCCGGAGGAAAGACTGCGGGTATTTGACGAGTTTATGGAATTCATTTTAAGCCTCAATCCTGAACTGTTTAAAGGTAAGGTGCGGAATGCTCAACCGTTATCGCGAGATATTCGCATCCTTAGAAAGGAATCAGGTTAAGTACCTCATCATAGGAGGAATTGCCGCGGTATATCACGGGGTTCCGCAGGCGACGTTTGATTTAGATATTTTGATAGAGGCCACTCCGGAAAATGCTTCGCACCTGTTTAAGGCCCTTGAGGAGGCGCAAATGGGAACCGCGGCCCTCATTTCTCCAGAGGAGCTTTTAAGGCACGAGAGCGTGGTGTTTGAAGATCGGGTAAGGCTTGATGTCCAGACCCGCACCCCGGGACTCTCTTTTGAGGAGGCCTGGGAGCGAAGAATTGAAACGGAGTTTCAGGGGGTAAAGCTTTATCTCGTCTCCCGGGAGGATCTTATCCGGTCCAAAAAGGCTTCCGGGCGGCCGCGGGATCTTGAGGATGTTAAGATCCTGGAGGAGGCCTGATGCGCTGTTTTCTGGCCGTAGCCCTGCCGGAAGAAATCAAGGAGATCCTCCGCGGACTGCAGGAGGAACTGCGTGCTGCAGGGGCGGGGGTGCGCTGGGTGCGTCCGGAGGGTTTTCACCTCACGCTCAAGTTCTTCGGGGAGATCCCGGAGGAGAAACTTCCATCCCTAGTGCAAGCCGCGGAGCAAACCGCCCGGGATTTTGAGCCCTTTGAACTCACCCTTTCGGAAATAGGATTTTTTCCGGAAAAGGGAACCC
>NZ_WFVX01000172.1:0-11104 GCF_015491435.1 Thermosulfurimonas sp. | reverse complement strand
GACTTTGGTCCGGTCCGGATCATCGACGATTAATCCCCCTTTCCATGTGGACCGGAGCGGTGCTTCTGGTGATCACCGATTCCCTGGCTCGCACCCTCACTTCCTTTGATCTGCCGGTGGGAATTATCACTTCTCTGGTGGGGATTCCCTTTTTTGTCTATCTCCTCCACAGGGAACGTTTGGGAGGCACCGGATATGCTTGAGATATGCCATCTCTCCTACGGGAAAATCCTGCGGGAGGTAAGTCTAGCTCTTCGCAAGGGCGAGTTGGTGGTTCTCCTCGGACCCAACGGAGCCGGTAAGACCACTCTCCTTCGATGTATTCTGGGTTCCTGTTCTCCCTCCCGGGGTGAGATTCGGTTTGCCGGGCGCTCCCTGGCTACGTTTTCCCTTCGCGAGAAAGCCCGTCTTCTGGCCTATATTCCCCAGTCCTATCAACCGGTTTTTCCCTATACCGTATTAGAATTTGTCCTCCTGGGGCGCACCCCTTATCTGGGTTTCTTCTCCTCTCCAGGGAAAAGAGACCGGATTCGGGCCCGGGAAATACTTCAAAAACTGGGCCTTGAGTCGTTCGAGGGTCGGCGGGTGACGGAGCTTTCCGGTGGCGAGCGTCAGCGTGTGCTTCTGGCCCGGGCCCTCCTTCAAGAAGCCCGGATACTTCTCCTGGATGAACCCACCGCGAATCTGGATCTCCAACATCAGGTAAAAATTATGACCCTGATCCGGCAGATGACCAGGGAAAGAGGGCTTACGGTGATGGCTACCCTGCACGACCCGAACCTGGCCCTGAGCTTTGCCGACCGGGTGCTTCTTATAAAGGAAGGACGCCTTCTGGGAGAACTTAATCCCGCTAACCCCGTGGAAATCCGGAACCATCTGGAGGAACTCTATCAGGTCCCTCTGGAGGTGCTCTCTCTTAATGGCCGGACCCTGGTATTTCCCGTCCAGATCTTTACCTCCAAGGGTAACAAGCTTTTAGAAAGGGGGAATGGGGATGAAGTCCATAAAGATAGGAGCCATATTCTGGGCCAGTTATGTGCCGATTCTGGTGAAAGCCGCCGAAAAAGTCCGGAAATATGGTCTTGAAGTAAAGATTTTTTCCTCCCGTGCCCTGGAAACCCGGGTCCAGAAGAGAGAGGAAGCACTCAGGGCCCTTTCCCGGATGGACCTTCTCCTCCTTTATCGATCCGGCGATTCTTTTTGGGAAGAAATGCTTCCCGAACTTTCCGAACTGGCCAGGCACCGTCCGCTGATCTCTCTGGGATACCAACCGGAGCACCTGACCCTCTCCAATGTAGCCCCCGAGATAGTGGAGAAAGCTCTGCGTTATGTCCTTTACGGAGGGGAGGAGAACTTTGTGCATCTTCTTCTCTATGTGGCCTCCTCGGCCGCAGGCCTCGAACTTCCCTGGCAGGAACCGAAAGTCCTTCCCATGAGCGGGATCTATCATCCCCGCGGCCCTCGCCTTTTTACCGATCTTGAGGAATATCTGGCCTGGTATCGGCCTTCCCCGAACCTGCCCCTGGTGGGGGTCCTTTATCCTCGTCACAACTGGGTAAACGGGGAAATGGAGGTGGAAAAGGCCTTTATCGCGGAACTGGAGAAGCAGGGATTGGGGGTAGTTCCTGTCTTTAGCTACAGCGTAAGGGATCGAAGTCTCGAAAGTGAAGGGCCGGGGGAAGCGGTAAAGAAATTCTTTCTGGCCGGGGGAAAGCCCCGGGTCGAGGCCCTGGTCAAGTTCATTTTTTTCTTTCTGGGAAGTACCCGGGAGAAGGACCTTTCGGATCCCTCGGTTTCCACCTCCGGGGTGGAGGTCCTTCGGCAGCTCGGAGTGCCGGTATTTCAGCCGGTGGTGGCTTATTCCCGCACGGTGAGCGAGTGGGAAGAGGATCCCCAGGGGCTTTCGGCTGAGGTGGCCTGGTCGGTGGCCCTTCCGGAATTCGAGGGGGTCATAGAGCCTCTATTTCTTGGGGCTATGAAAAGGGAAGAGGATCCCTTGACCGGGGCTGTTTTGGAACGTCGAGTTCCGGTAAGGGAGCGGGTAGAGAGGCTGGCCAAGAGGGTCAGGGCCTGGATCGAGCTTCGGCGCAAGCCCCCGGCGGAACGCCGGGTGGCCTTTATCCTTCACAATAATCCCTGTGCCTCGGTGGAGGCCACGGTGGGCTCCGGGGCCCATCTGGATACCCTGGAGAGTGTGGCCCGCATCCTGAAACGTCTCAAGAGAGAGGGGTATCGCGTGGAGGAAGAACCGAGCAGCGGGAAGGAATTAATAGATCTGATCCTCAAGAGGAAGGCCATTTCGGAGTTTCGGTGGACCACGGTGGAGGAGATCGTAAAGAAGGGAGGCGCCCTGGCCATGGTCCCGCTTGAGGAATACCTCCCCTGGTGGGAGGAATTCCCGGAAGGAGTTCGTGTGCGGATGAGGGAGGCCTGGGGAGATCCTCCGGGGGAGGAGAAAAACGGGGTCCCTGCGGCCATGGTCTATCAAGGAAAAATTGTGGTCACCGGGCTCCGTTTTGGAAACGCGGTGGTCTGCGTTCAACCCAAACGGGGTTGTGCCGGGCCGCGTTGTGACGGGAAGGTATGCAAAATCCTTCACGATCCCGAGGTTCCTCCGCCCCATCAGTACCTGGCCACCTATTGGTGGCTTGAGAGGGAGTTTAAGGCGGATGTGATCGTTCATGTGGGAACCCATGGCAATCTGGAATTTCTTCCCGGAAAGGGGGTAGGGCTTTCCGCGGCCTGTTTCCCGGATCTCTCCCTTCATGAGCGGCCCCATCTTTATATCTACAATTCCGACAATCCTCCGGAGGGCACCATCGCCAAACGTCGAAGCTATGCCGTTCTGGTGGATCATCTGCAAACGGTACTTGAGGCCGGAGGGCTCTACGAAGATTATCTCGAACTGGATCACCTCCTTGAGGAATACGAAAAGGCGGTTCGCGGAAGTCCGGCCCGGGCCCACGAGATACTTCACCGTCTGGTTGACCTGGCCCGTAAAACCGGTCTGGAGGAGGTCAAACCCCCCGAGGAAGACGCCCCCGAGGAGTTTATTCGTCGTCTTCATGAGGCCCTGACCCGGCTTCGAACCACTCAGGTGCCCAGGGGTATGCATATCTTTGGGGAGATCCCCCGGGGTGAAAAACAGGTTGCCTTCATGCGAGCCGTGCTGCGCTACGATTCCGGAGAACCTTCGGATCTTCGGCGAGTGATAGCCCGGGCCCTGGGATTTCGCCTGGAGGATCTTCTTAAGGATCCCGCCCGGGGCCGGCTCCTTGAACGGGTGGAAAGACTGGCTGAAGAGTTCATCCGGGGGGTCCTGGAGGAGAAAGAAGCTCGGGAGGTCCTGGTTCGTCTCTGCGGAAAAGAGGCTTGCGAGAGGGTCCCCGGGGAAGAGCTGCAAAAGCTTATCTTCCGGATAAAGGATCTAAAGCACCGCCTCGAGGCCTCAGACGAGATGGGAGCTTTGCTTTGTGGGCTCTCCGGAGGTTACATTTCTCCCGGTCCCTCGGGGCTTATAACCCGCGGTCGGGACGACATCCTTCCCACCGGAAGAAACTTTTATTCCCTGGATCCGGAAAGGGTACCCACTAAAGCGGCCTACGCCGTGGGGGTCAAGCTGGCCGAGGCCCTGCTTGAAAAGTTTCGAAAAGACGAAGGCCGGCTCCCCGAAAACGTAGCTTTTTACTGGATGTGCACGGACATTATGTGGAGTGAAGGGGAGGTCATGAGCCAGATCCTTTACCTGCTGGGGGTAAGACCGGTATGGCTTTCCAACGGTCGGGTGAAAGGGTTTGAAGTTATTCCGCTGCGCGAACTGGGACGTCCTCGCATAGACGTTACCATCAGGGTTTCGGGAATTACCCGGGACAATTTTCCACAGTGTCTAGCGCTGGTGGATGAAGCCGTGTGTCGGGTGGCGGAGCTTCCCGAACCGCCGGAGATGAATTTCGTGCGCAAGCACACCCTGGAACGGCTTGAAAAACTGAAAGGCAAAAAGGATGCCCTGCGCCGGGCCACCTTCCGGATCTTTGCCTCACCTCCGGGTACTTATCAGTCCGGGGTGAACCTTGCGGTTTATGCCTCGGCCTGGAAGACCGAAAAGGATCTCGCCGAGGTCTTCCTGTACTGGAACGGCTACGCTTACGGAAAGGGGGTCTTCGGAGAGAAGGCCCACCGGGAACTGGCCGAGGGCCTGCGCACGGTGGAGGCAACCTTTAACAATACCTTCACCGATGAATACGATCTATTCGGTTGCTGCTGTTACTTCGGCACCCACGGCGGGCTTACGGTGGCCGCAAGGGAACTCTCCGGGAAAAAGGTAAAGGCCTATTACGGTGATACCAGGGAGAGGGCAGCGGTTGCGGTTGGCGACCTGGCTGATGAAATCCGGCGGGTGGCCAGGGCTAAACTCTTGAATCCACGCTGGATAGAAGGCATGAAACAACACGGCTACAAGGGAGCGGCGGAGATCTCCAAACGCATCGGGCGCCTATTCGGCTGGCAGGCCACCACCGGCGAGGTTGACCACTGGATCTTTGACGAAATTACCCGTAAATTTGTGCTTGACCAGGAAAATAGGGATTTCTTCATGCAACACAACCCTTATGCCCTGGAGGAAATCGCCCGCAGATTGCTTGAGGCCGAAAAGAGGGGGCTATGGAGGCCGGAGGCCGGTTTGCTGGAAAAATTAAGGGATGTCTATCTTGAGCTTGAGGGGCGACTCGAGGATACGATGGGAGAGACCGGAGGCGGCTTCCAGGGCGGGGCTGTGGATATGTATTCGGTGGATGAGGTGGCGGAATGGCAGGCGAGGATGGAGGATCTCCGCAGAGAAATCGGAGAGATAGGGAAATGACAAAAAGGCTTTATCCCCTTTCGGCCATTGTGGGGCAGGAGAGGATGAAGCTTGCCCTCATGCTCTGCGCTGTAAACCCGCGGCTTTCCGGGGTGCTCCTTTCCGGGGAAAAGGGCACAGGCAAGTCCACCGCCGCCCGGGCCCTGGCTCGTCTTCTGGAAGGCCCTTTTGTGAACCTTCCCCTCTCGGTAACCGAGGAACGATTGACCGGTCACCTCTCTCTGGAGGAGGCCTTAAAACACGGGCGAAAGGTCCTGGTCCCCGGTCTTCTGTCTCAGGCCGAGGGTGGGGTGCTTTATGTGGATGAGATCAATCTTCTCGCTCCCCACCTGGTTTCCCTCCTTCTTTCCGCCGCGGAGTCCGGGCGATTCCTCCTTATCGGTTCCATGAATCCCGAGGAGGGCCCCATCTCCCCGCAGCTCCTTGATCGGTTCGGTCTTTATGTGGAGGTCTCCGCCGAAAAGGACCCGGGCCTGCGGGTGGAGATCCTGAGACGACGCCTCCTCTGGGAGATGGATCCCGGGGGTTTTGAGGAGACCTTTGCGGAGGAGGAAGGGAGACTCCGGGAGGAGATCTTAAAGGCCCGGAGGTTGCTTCCTGAGGTCCGGATTTCCGGCTATCTGCGGGCCCTCATAGCCCGGCTGGCCCTTGAGGCCGCTGCGGCCGGTCACCGGGCAGAGATCTTTCTTTTGGAGGCCGTTCGGGCCCATGCGGCCCTAAAAGGCCGTTCCGAGGCCACCTCCGAGGACGTGGAATCCGTGGCCGAACTGGTTCTTGCCCACCGCAGACGGGAAAGGGAGAGGAAAAGACCCCGGCCCGAAAGTAAGCCCGGGGAAGAAACCAGGAAAGACCATAAGTCTCCTGAAGAAAATTCCTCCCCCCGGGGAAAGGAGGCCTCCGGAGGTCGTTCTCCCGAAGCGCCGAGCGAGGGGCAAGATAAAGAAGAGGACGCTCCGGCCGATCCCAAAGGGGCCGAACCTGAGGAGGTAAGGCCCGAAGAGGGCGAGGACAAAGTCTTTCCCGTGGGAGAGGTCTTTCCGGTGCGGGAATTTTCCCTTTCCCCCACCAGACCCCGGGAGATCCGGATCTTCGGCCGACGCACCAGGGGTTTTTCCCTTGCGGGAAGGGGGCATTTTGTGCGAGCGGTTCCTTACCAGGGGGAAGGAGAAATCGCCCTCATTCCCACTTTTCTTTCGGCCCTTTTCAAACGAAGGTTGCGGGGAGATGCGGCGGACCGACTGGTGGTTCGGAAGGAGGATCTCCGGGCCAGGCTTAAGCTGGTAAAGGGTTCGCGTCTTATTCTTTTTTGTGTGGATGGTTCGGGTTCCATGGCTGCCGAGGCCCGGATGCGGGAAACCAAGGGGGCCATCCTGAGCCTTCTCCTTTCCGCCTATCAGAAGCGCGACAGAGTTTCTCTGCTGGTCTTCCGGGGCGAGAAGGCCCGGCTGGTTCTCCCTCCCACTAATTCGGTGGATCGAGCAGCACGAATCCTTTCCGATCTTCCGGTGGGAGGTTCCACTCCCCTTCCCGCAGCCCTGAGGAAACTTCACCATTTGCTTTCCCTCGAGCGCCGAAGGAACCCGCATAACCTTACCTCGGTCATTCTCATCACCGATGGGCGGGGCAACGTGAGTCTTACCGGGAGGCCACCCCGGGAGGAGGTGGAGCTTCTGGCCCGGAAACTGGCCCTGGATTTTCCGGAAGTGGAGTTTGTGGTGGTGGACACCGAAACCGGGGCGGTGAGGCTGGAGATGGCCCGGAAACTGGCCCGTCTTCTTTCCGCCCGTTACTTTACCCCCGAGGCCCTTCGGGCCGACCGTCTGCTTGAGATCACGCGCAAGATTATATAATCCGCAAAGCTTTCTCGGTTTAAGGATCTGTTTTATTTCTTGGTTTCTAAGTGGTGCTAAGGATGGAGGAGAGCAGGCCGGAAGCGACTCGGGCGGTTGACAACAGGAGCGAAAATTGCTAAAAATTCTAAAATGATCAAGGAAGGCGCGTAGCTCAGTGGGAGAGCGCTTGCTTGACGCGCAAGAGGTCGGCGGTTCGATCCCGCCCGCGCCTACCATCGCCGATAAGGCCTCTTCGGGGTGTTTTCCCCAAGAGGCCTTACTTTTTGTTTTGGGGAAAGGAAGTGAAGAGTCTTAAGCTTATATATAACGAACGCGAGGTGGAGGTGGAGGCCGGGGTGCGGGCCTCCGCCCTGATCGAACTTTTGGGGTTGGGGAACCCTCATCCCCTGGGTTTTCGGATCGAGGAAGAGATAGTGGATCTGCAAACCCCTCTCACCCGCGGGGGAAGGGTGGAGCCGATCTTTCCGGGCACCCCGGAGGCCCTTCCCATTCTGAGACACACCGCGGCTCATGTGCTGGCGCAGGCGGTAAAGGAGCTTTTCCCCGAGGCCCGTCTGGGGATCGGTCCGGCCACGGAAGAGGGGTTTTATTACGACTTCGACGTGTCCGAACCCTTCACCGAGGAAGATCTGGCCCGAATCGAAAAGCGCATGAAAGAGATCATAAAAAGGCGCATTCCCCTGGAGCGTGAGGAAATTTCCAAACCAGAGGCGGAAAGAATCTTTACCGAACGAAGGGAAACTTATAAACTCGAACTTATCCGAGAGATTCCGGAAGAGAGGGTGAGTATTTATCGCCAGGACGACTTCGTGGATCTCTGTCGGGGGCCGCATCTTCCGCACACCGGGCTCATCAAGGCCTTCAAGCTCCTTTCCGTGGCCGGAGCCTACTGGCGGGGTGATGAGCGAAATCCACAACTACAACGCATTTACGGCACGGCCTTTTTTGATAAGGAAGAACTTCGGGCCTATCTGGAAAGGCTCGAAGAGGCCAAGCGCCGGGATCATCGGCGGCTGGGGCGCGAACTGGAGCTTTTCAGCATTGAAGAAGAGGTAGGCCCCGGACTCATCCTCTGGCATCCCAAGGGAGCCATAGTGCGCAAGGAAATAGAAGACTTCTGGCGGGAGGAACACCTGAAGCGTGGTTATCAGCTGGTCTATACCCCTCACATTGCCCTGCGGGATCTCTGGAAGGTCTCCGGCCATCTGGATTTTTACGCCGAAAACATGTTCGCCCCCATGGAGATCGATGAGAGGGCCTATCAATTAAAGCCCATGAATTGTCCCTTCCATATTCTTATCTACAAAAGCAAAAAACGCAGTTACCGGGAATTTCCCCTTCGTTACTGTGAGCTGGGCACGGTCTATCGGTACGAGCGAAGCGGGGTGCTCCACGGGCTTCTTCGGGTGCGGGGTTTCACCCAGGACGATGCCCATATCTTTTGCCGGGAGGATCAGCTGGAGGAGGAGATCTTTAAGGTCCTGGATCTGGTAGTGTATTTTCTTTCGGTCTTCGGATTCAGAGAATATCAGATCTATCTTTCCACCCGTCCGGAGAAATACGTTGGCACCGAAGAGATCTGGGAGAAGGCCGAGGGGGCTCTGGCGGCGGCCCTGGAAAAGAAGGGGCTTCCATACGAGATTGATCCCGGGGAGGGGGTTTTCTACGGTCCCAAGATCGATCTCAAGATTCGGGATGTCCTGGGTCGATTCTGGCAGTGTTCCACCATTCAGGTGGATTTCAACATTCCCGAACGTTTTGACCTTACCTACATGGGCCCGGATAACCGTCCCTATCGGCCCATCATGATCCACCGGGCCCTTCTGGGGTCGCTGGAGAGGTTCTTCGGGGTGCTCATTGAGCATTATGCCGGGGCCTTTCCGGTGTGGCTGGCTCCGGTGCAGGTGGTGGTGCTCACCGTGGCCGATCGACACGAACCCTTCGCACGCGAGATGTATGATTTCCTCAGGGGCTCCGGCATTCGGGTGGAGCTGGATGCCCGCGGGGAGCGTCTGAGCTATAAGATCCGGGAGGCCCAGGTCAAGAAGATTCCCTACATGGTGATTGTGGGAGACAGGGAGGTGGAGGAGAGACGGCTTACGGTGCGCACCCGCGGGGGAGAGAATCTTACCTTCGCCCCGGAGGAATTCCGGGAGAAAATCCTTCGGGAGATCCGCGAAAAAATCGTCTAGGAGGGATTTTTGGGCAGCATTGACAAGCGTAAGTATCGGGTAAACGAAAAGATTCGGGCCCGGGAGGTACGGCTTATAGGGCCGGACGGGAAACAGATCGGAATTGTTCCTCTGCGAGAGGCCCTGGCCAAGGCCGAGGAATACGGTCTGGATCTGGTGGAGGTAGCTCCGCAGGCCCGCCCTCCGGTCTGTAAGATCATGGATTACGGGCAGTTCCTCTACCAGGAGGCCAAAAAGGCCAAGGAGGCCCGAAAGCGTCAGGCTCAGGTGGAGATCAAGGAGATCAAGGTCCGTCCCAAGACCGAGGAACACGATCTTCAGACCAAGATCAAGCATATCCGGCGGTTTCTCGAGGATCGAAACAAGGTCAAGATTCGGGTCTTTTTCCGCGGGCGTGAGATCGTACATCCGGAGCTGGCGCAGAAGGTCTTGCAAAAAATCCAGGATGCGGTTAAGGATTTGGGCCAGGTGGAGATGGCCCCACGGATGGAGGGGCGGCAGATGATCATGATCCTGGCTCCGCTGAAAAAATAAACGGGAAGGGGTATCTTCCATGGGTAAGAAAAATAAGATGAAGACCAATCGTTCGGCGGCCAAACGCTTTAAAGTCACCGGGAAGGGGAAGATTGTTCATTTTCGGGCCGGAAGAAGCCACCTCAATCGGAAAAAGAGTGCCAAACGGAAACGCACCCTGCGGCACGATAAGGTCCTTGAGGGTGGTTATGTGCAGCATGTAAAGCGTCTGATTCCGTACAAGTTTTAGGGAAGGGAGGTAGATAGACATGCCCCGTGCCAAAGGTGGTTTTAAGACCCGGAGAAGGCATAAGAAGTGGATCAAGCTGGCCAAGGGTTACTGGGGTCAGAGGAAGAATTGTTTCCGGCGGGTGAGAGAGACGGTGGAGCGAGCCCTGGTCTATTCCTATCGGGACAGGAAACAGAAAAAACGGGATTTTCGGCGGCTCTGGCAGGTGCGGATTAATGCCGCGGCCAGGCTGCACGGGTTGAATTATAGCCGTTTTATGGGAGGGCTTAAGAAGGCTGGCATCGCTCTGGACCGCAAGATCCTGGCCAACCTGGCCGTGACCGAACCCGAGGTTTTTGCCAAGCTGGTGGAGAAGGCCAAACAGGCCTGGCAGTAGAAATATTTATGACCGAGAAGGAACTGGAGGAATTAAGATCCCGGGCCCTTAAGGAGCTGGAGGAAGTCCGGGATCTCAGGGCGCTGGAAGAGGTTCGGGTCAGATACCTCGGCAGGAAGGGGCTGGTCACCGCGGTCGTAAAGGGGATTAAGGATCTTCCTTCCGAGGCCCGCAGAGTTATCGGCCGGCGAGCTAACGAGCTCAAGAACGAGCTCGAGGATCTGATCCGGCGTCGTCGGGAGGAGCTTCTCAGGGCTGCGGAGGATCAGGCCCCGGGGGTGGATCTCACCCTTCCGGGGCGTCCTTACGAGCTGGGCAAGCTTCACCCTGTAACCCAGATCCTCCAGGAGATCTGCGAAATATTTCTGCGCCTGGGGTTCGATATCGCCCGCGGGCCGGAGGTGGAGACCGATTATTATAATTTTGAGGCCCTGAACATCCCGCCGGACCATCCGGCCCGGGATATGCAGGACACCTTTTATCTGGAGAACGGACTGCTCCTGCGCACGCACACCTCTCCCATCCAGATTCGAACCATGCTCTCTCGTCAACCTCCGTTGCGAATCATCGCCCCGGGAAAGGTATATCGTTGTGACTCCGACGTACGACATACCCCTATGTTTCATCAGGTGGAGGGGCTTCTGGTGGATCGTGAGGTGAGTTTTGCCCATCTTAAAGGGCTTCTTACTTACTTTGCCCGGGAGATTTTCGGCCCCCGGACCCGGGTGCGTTTCCGTCCCAGTTATTTTCCCTTTACCGAACCCAGCGCGGAGATGGACATCCAGTGCGTGATCTGTCGGGGCAGGGGGTGTCGGCTCTGCGGAGATACGGGCTGGCTGGAGATCCTGGGAGCCGGCATGGTGCATCCCCATGTGTTTCGGGCCGTGGGCTACGACCCGGAGGAGTGGAGGGGGCTGGCCTTCGGGCTGGGGGTGGAACGGATAACCATGCTCCGCTTCGGAATAGATGATATTCGTCTCTTTTATGAGAATCATCTCTATTTTCTGGAGCAATTTTAGATGGTTTCGAGCTTCAGGTAGTAAAGAGCCAGGGATAACCGAT
>NZ_WFVX01000171.1:0-4456 GCF_015491435.1 Thermosulfurimonas sp. | reverse complement strand
CTTATGGCCACCGCTGGGTGGTCAATCCCTGTGAAGCCGTGTTTCCCGAACCGCTCTGGTGCACCACATAATCGCTGGTGGTGACCGAGGGTTCATCCCAGAGGATCACCCTCCCGGGTTCCAGCAGAAAGCGGAGCCGGGAAGCCGCCCCACCCCGAACCCTCTCCAGCCCGGCCGAAGAGACTACCTCAAGCCGAAGAGAGGATCCCTCCCCCAGGGCCGGAACATTATTCGAAGCGATTATCAAAACTCCGAGAAGACCGATTAGGGTTAAAAAAATTTTTCGGCTCATAGTACTGGATAATTGAGCAAAGTGCGTGCCAAACCCGGAAATCAGCCATTCTCAACAAAGGAAGGGAAAAGTCGTTACCAGGGGATGTAAAGTTTTACGTCAAACGTATTGTAAAGATGTAAAGCCTCTCACCAGGGGTCGAAGCCTGAGGAGGAAAGGAGATCTTTTCCCAAGGGATTTCTTCCCGGGGCTTTAAAAAATCCTCTGGGCAAGTCTCGAATTAGGCAAATTTTGGGGTTAAACTTTTAAAACATGAAGACAAGGATTGTTTTTGTATGGTGGTTTCTCTCCTTTTTTCTTTTGTCCTGCGGGTGGGCGAAAAAGGTCTTCGTAGTCTCTCCCATGACCTCTCCCATCATTACCATGGAGACCTATCGAGACTTTGTGGCCTATCTTTCCCGCAAGCTCGGGGAACCCGTAATTCTCAAGCAGCGCCGTACCTACGAGGAAGTAAACCGTATGCTTCAGACCGGGGAGGCCGATTTCGGTCATGTGTGTACCGGGGCCTTCCTTTCCGGGCGCAAGAATTTCGGACTCAAGCTTCTTGCCGTTCCGGTGATCCATGGCCGCCCCTATTATCAGGCCTATATCATCGTGCCCCGCAAAAGCCCCTACCATAAATTCGAGGACCTAAAGGGCCATACCTTCGCCTTCACCGATCCCCTCTCCCTTACGGGAAGGCTCTATGTTCTCGCCCGACTTCGCACCCTGGGGACCACCCCGGAGGCGTATTTCCGCCGGGTATTTTTCACCTACGGACATCAGAAGTCCATCGAGCTGGTGGCCGCTGGGGTGGTGGACGGGGCCTCGGTGGATAGCCTGGTTTATGAGGATCTCCTTTCCCGGGGAGTGGATTATGTCCGGAGGGTGCGCATCATAGAGAAGTCTCCCCGGCTAGGAATCCCTCCTTTTGTGGCCTCTCCCAAAAGTGACGAGGCCTTCCGTCAGAAGGTCCTTTCCATCCTCCTTCACATGCCGGAGGATCCGGAGGGAAAGAAGGTATTAAGGAAAATGGGAATTGATCGTTTCATTCCCCCGAAACACGAACTCTACCTGGAGACCCGGCGACTTATAGAGCAATGTCCCCTTTGAGACTCCTTCGCAGCGCGGCCTTTCAGATCTCCGCGGCCCTGACCCTTATCATCCTGATAAGCACCCTGGCGGTCTCTTATGTGATCCTGCGTAAGGAAAAAGAACTCTTCACCCGCGAGATCCTTTCCCGCTGGCATTTCCAGGCCCGGACTCTGGCCCGGGATCTCACCGAACCCATGCTCTATGAGGATATCTATACCCTTTATGCCCTTCTTAAGCACACGGTGGAGACCAATCCTGATCTCCTAGGAGCCGAGTTACGGTCCAAAAACCTGAACCTCCATCTTCGCTATCCCCGCGACCACTTTTCCCCCACAGGAGCCCTGGTGATTTCCGAGGCCATTACCTCGCCGGATCTCGGCACTTTGGGTGAGATCCGGCTTTTTCTTCGCCGCGGGGTCATCTCCGAAAGGCTTCTGGCCACCGAAAAACGACTTTTACTTCTGGTCCTGGTGATCCTGATAAACAGCATCCTTGCTGCTCTGTGGGTGGCAAGAAGGGTGGTGCACCCGGTTCTGGTTTTAAATCGTGAGGCCCAGAGGATCGCCCGGGGAGAGTTTGGACACACGGTAAAGATTTCGGCGGTGGGAGAGATCCGGGAGCTGGTGGAGACCTTTAACCGCATGTCGCAAAGCCTCAAGGAAATGGTGGAGGAACTCAAGCGCACGCACGAGCGCATGGCCCGGGCGGAGATGCTGGCCGCGCTGGGGCAGTTTGCCGCAGGCGTGGCCCATGAGATCAAAAACCCGCTGACTTCCATCTCCCTTCTGGTGGAGCTTGCCGCCAGGGGCAGGGCCCGTCCTGAGGACTTTGAGATCCTGCGAAAAGAGATCCGGCGTCTGGACCACATTGTTAAGAGTTTCCTTGATTTTGCCAAAAGCCGCCGGGAGGACCTTCCCCGGGAAAAAGTCCAGCTCAATAATCTGGTGGAGGAGGTTCTAACGATCCTTCGTCCCCAGGCCAGACGTCAGGGGGTGGAGATCCGGGCCGAACTTTCGGAGCTTCCACTCTTCGAAAGCTCCCCCGAGGCCCTAAAACAGATCCTCCTTAACCTGGCCTTAAACGCCCTTCAGGCCATGCCTGAAGGAGGGCGACTTACCGTGCGCACAGCCTTAAAGGACGGAAAGGTGTGGCTTTCCGTGGAGGACACCGGCCCGGGCATCCCGGAAGATATCCGCCGTCGCATCTTCGAACCCTTCTTCACTACCAAACCTGAGGGAACGGGCCTCGGTCTTTCCATCACCCACAATCTGGTAAAAGCCCTCTCCGGAGAGATCCATATCCATTCCCGGGAGGGAGCTGGCACCCGGGTGGAAATAGAGTTACCCTTGAGTCCGGAAGAGCAAGATGAGGAAAAAAACACGCCTCCTTCTCATTGACGACGATACCTCCATCCTTTACGCCCTGCCCCGGAGCCTTCCGGAATACGAGTTTATTACCGCGGCAAGCGGGAAGGAGGGCTTAAAGCTCCTTCACGAAAACCCCGAAGTAGTCCTTCTGGATCTGAAGCTTCCGGATCTTTACGGCCTCAAGGTCTTAAAACGTATTAAAGAAGAAATCCCCGGACTCCCGGTGATTGTAATCACGGCCTATGCGGATACGGACTCGGCCATTGAGGCCATGAGGGCCGGGGCCTACGAATATGTAACCAAGCCCTTTGATCTTGAGGAGCTAAAGGCCGTAATCTCCCGGGCACTGGCCCTGCGGGAACGGGAAAGTGCCGCCTGTCTTCCCTGTATCGAGGAGCTTCCCGAAGGGCGCTTCGTAGGAAAGAGCCGGGCTATCCTTGAGGTCTGTAAGACCATCGGGCTTGCCGCTCCCTCGCCCATGCCGGTCCTTATCACCGGGGAGACCGGGGTGGGGAAAGAGCTTGTGGCCCGTCTCATCCATCACTATAGCCCCCGACGGGGAAAATCCTTTGTAGCCGTAAACTGCGCGGCCCTTCCGGAGACCCTTATCGAAAGCGAACTTTTCGGCTTTGAGCCCGGGGCCTTCACCGGAGCCCAGAGCCGGCATCCCGGAAAGTTCGAACAGGCCCACGGAGGAACCTTATTCCTTGACGAAGTGGGAGACATGAGCCCGGCCCTCCAGGTAAAACTCCTCCGGGTGCTTGAGGAAGGGGTGGTGGAACGCCTCGGAGGCACCAGGCCGATAAAAGTGGACGTGCGGGTGGTGGCGGCCACCAACCGGAATCTGGAACGGGAGGTAGCCGAGGGTCGCTTCCGGGAAGACCTTTTCCATCGCCTCTCCGTCCTCCACATCCGCATTCCGCCCTTGAGGGAAAGACCCGAGGATATCCCCCTCCTGGCCCACTATTTCGTGGAGGAGGCCTCACGGAACGCGGGAAAGAGGGTCTTTCTCACCGAGGAGGCCTTAAGGAAACTTGAAAGCTATTCCTGGCCGGGAAACGTGCGGGAGCTTAAAAATGTGCTTACCCGGGCCGTGGTGCTTTCCCGCGGCTCCCTCATCCTTCCCGAGGACCTTGACCTTCCCCGCTCAGGGTCGCTTCCCCGCGAGGCCCTGGAGGCCCTGGCGAAAGAGCTCGTCTCCCGGGCCTTCTCTTCGGCCGAAGAGGGGGAAATCTACGAGCGGATCATCTCCGCGGTGGAAAAGGAACTCCTCCTCCGGGCCCTCTCCGAGACCGGAGGGAACCAGGTTCAGGCCGCCCGCCTCCTCGGCATAAACCGTAACACCCTCCGGGCCAAGCTCCAGAAATACGGAGTCTTCACTCCTTAGTCCATCGGCTTCTCTTCTTCTTTTCCGGAAGGCAAATAATCCCGCAGAAAATGTTTAAACTCCTCAAGGTTCCGGATCACCTTAAGGGCTTCGCTTAAGGCCTCAAGTTTTTCCACCTCCTTTATTTTTTTTATTTCAGGGTAAAGTTTTAAGCCCTCGCTTCCAAACTTTAACTCTAATCCCAACTCTACAGCCTTGAGAATTCCCTGCCGAATTCCCTGTTCTATCCCCTGCTGAATTCCCTCCTGTAATCCCTGCTGTAAACCCTGTTGGATCCCTTGTTGGATCCCTTGTTTCAACCCTTCCTCGTATCCTTCCTTTTTTATGATCTCGTAG
>NZ_WFVX01000170.1:0-15498 GCF_015491435.1 Thermosulfurimonas sp. | reverse complement strand
GGGATGAAGACGATAAAGGTAATACTCACGAGCGTATTCCAGAGGGAGGGCGATTTCGCTTTCTTTTCCTCCGGGACGCAGGCGCAGGTCCAGACGCCAGATGCGATCTCCGTCCACCAGGTTATTCAGAAGGCGGGTGAGGAGCTCGAAAAGGCGCAGGGTTTCCGCCTTGGAAACCCGGGAAGTGAAGAGATAGACCAGGTCCAGATCCGAGGCATAGTTAAGCTCCCGGGCCCCGAATTTCCCGAAGGCGAGGATCAGGAGTTCGGAGGCCGGGATTCCGTGTTCCCGGGCCAGATGGGCCAGGGCAGCACGGAGAAGGGTTTCGGCCAGCCGGGTCAATCTCCTTACCGTCCTCTCCAGGGGATCGCCCCGGAGATCCAGGGCCAGGATTTTGATAATCTCTTCCTGCCTGAGCCGGAGGAGGGCCCGGGACAGGGAGGGAAAATCCGGGGAGCGGGAAAGTTTTTCTTCCAGCTCCCGGGTTAGTTCCTGGGTGTTCCTGGGGCGCAGGGGGCCGGGCTCCAGAAAAGGGGTCAGAAGTTCCTCCCGGGTACAGAGCAGGTTCCCGGCGTAAGGGGAGAAGGAGAGGAGTTTTACCAGCAGAGGAAAATGGGGGGAGGAGAGGAGACGCCGATGGAGGGCCTCCCCGTGATTTTCACGAATCCGGAGCAGGTAACGTTCCGCGGCCTCTGGTAGTCTCAACTTAAGAGGAGGTGGCGTAGCTGTGTAGCCCGGAAAGCCAGAAGTTTACCCCGAAATAGGTAAAAAGCACGGCAAAAAAGCCGATTACCGCCAGAGCGGCCATGCGTTTTCCGGTCCAGCCGCGGGTAAGCCGGGCGTGAATGGCTGCGGCATAGATGAACCAGGTGATGAGCGACCAGGTCTCTTTAGGGTCCCAGCTCCAGTAACTTCCCCAGGCCTGATCCGCCCACACCGCTCCGGTGATGATCCCCACCGTGAGCCAGAAGAACCCGAAAAGGATGAGCTTGTACATGAGGTTATCCAGGGTTTCCTTGCCGGGTACATATTGCCAGAGGCTTTTGGGGGAGGGATGATGGGGCCGGAGGAGATAGACTATCCCCATACCGAAGGCCACGGCAAAGGCCCCGTAGCCCAGGAAGCAGGTAATTACATGGGCGGTGAGCCAGTTGCTTCGCAGGGCCGGAACCAGGGGTTCGATGTCGGTGTTGGTGCCGAAGGAGGCATAGGCCATGATGAGCGAGGCCACCGGGGCTACAAAGGTTCCCAGGATCTTTCCCTGGAATTTTAGTTCCAGGAAGAGATACACCGCCATGGTGGCCCAGGCGAAGAAAATGAGCGATTCATAGAGATTGGAAAGCGGGATATGGCCGTAGCCGAGCTGATGAGACTCCCACCAGCGAAGGGCCCAGCCCACGGTGTTAAGGATGAGACCGGACCAGGCCACGGTGGAGGCCAGAAAACCCATGCCCCTCCAGGTAAAGATCCAGTGCAAGAGATACCCCGCTCCGGCGGCCAGATAGATGAAGGTGACCAGACTCAATAGATAGGAGTGGGATACCCAGAGGCTGTGCCCCTTTAGGGCCAGGAGAAGATAAACCACCCCTGCCAGGACCAAACCGCTTAAGGGTTCCTTTGCCCGCATAAATCTTCCTCCCAGAGAAGTTAAAACCATTTTAGCCTCTTTTGGAATCTTTGCAATTTGCAGCTCTTAAAGGACATGTTAAATTATTCTTTCCATGGAAAGACGGGTGCTCTGGGCCCCCTGGCGTGCGGAATACGTAGGGGGAAAGCGCGAACCGGGTTGCATCTTTTGTCCCCCCGAGGGGCCGCTTCCCGACGAGGAACGGCTCATCCTCTATCGGGACGAAAAGGTCCTGGTACTCATGAACAAGTTCCCTTACAATACCGGGCATCTCCTGGTCTCTCCGCGAAGGCATGTGGCCGAGCTTGAGGATCTTTCCCGCGAGGAGATTACCGACCTCATGGTCATGGCCCAGGAGTGTCTCCGGATTCTGCGCCAGGTGCTCAAACCCGATGGCTTCAATGTGGGTTTCAACCTGGGAAAGGTGGCCGGGGCCGGATATCCGGACCATCTTCACCTCCAGATCGTTCCCCGCTGGGAGGGGGATGCCAATTTCCTGGCCGTGCTGGCCGACCTGCGCATGATCCCGGAGCATCTCGTGGCCACCTATCGCAAACTCTACCCGCACTTTGAAAGGTTGAGGAACAATAAAAAGTAGTTACACTTGAAAGCATGGAACTTGAGGAGATTACCTTGAAAATTCCCCGAAGCGTGGCTCAAGGGCTTGAAAAGAGGGATATTCTGTTTTTTCTCGCGGATAAAGCCCTTTCAAAGTTAGAATATTACCGCTCAAGGGTAGAAATTTTCAGGAGAAAGTACGGATGCGAGCTAAAGGAATTTCAAAAAAGGGTCCTCTCGCACAAGGAAGACTTTGAGAAATGGGAGGATCTTATCCTCTGGGAAGGATATGAGAGGGCTTATCGGGAGTGGAAGCGGAAATACGAAGACCTGAAAAGTGTTTTACCGGATCATTAGAGTTCTCAAAGAACACCCTCTTGTCTCTCAGATTGAGGTCTTTGGGAGGATCAAAAATACAGCTATCACTGGCAGGATTCTCAAAAGCGACTGCGGATAAGATGGGACAACAGTCCACACTGGCCCCACCTGGAAACTTTTCCGCATCACAAGCACTTAGGAGAGAAGGTGGTCTTCTCTCCCCGGCCGAGCATAGAAGAGGTACTTAGCGAAATTGAGAAGGTGCTCAAAAGAGGTTGAGGGCCGGGTAAATCACCCACCGGCCCTCCGGCCGGGCCAGGGGATTAAGGCGGTGGGGGCGGAGGCTCCCTTCGGGAAGGATGTGGAGCACGGTGAAGCTCCTAAGGATGAGAAGATCCGCAAGAAACCACCGGTGACAGCGCCAGGGAAGGCCCTCGGCGCACATCACCGCGGTGGTCTTCCTGCGGGCGGCCTCAAGGAGCACGGAAAGAGCCTCCTGAAATTCCTCGGTTTGCATATGATCGGCGTAGCCCCGGAAACCCGGGGAGGTGAGTGCAGTATTTACGGAGTCGGGCCGGGGCTTGCGACGTCCTCCGAGCTGCGGAAGCCCTAGGTACTCAATCCCCCGGGCCTTAAGAACCTCGGAGAGGGCCTCCTTTCCGAAATGGGGAAACTTGCGGGAGGAGGGAAAACGGCGAATGTCGGAAAGTACCCGGATCCCGTGGCGCTCAAGCAGGGTCAGGAACTCCTCCAGCCCGTGGCGGGAATGTCCTACGGTATAGATAACCTCGGCCATTTCTGGTTAAATCATACTCCATGTCCGAGGCGGTGCGAGTGGAGGGGCTTACCAAGGATTACGGAAGGCTTCGGGCCCTTTCCGGGATCTCCTTTTCCATCCGGGAGGGGGAGCTTTTTGCCCTTCTCGGCCCGAACGGGGCCGGAAAGACCACTACCATTCGCATCCTCACCGGGCTAACCCGGGCCACCGCGGGCCGGGTCTATTTTTTCGGCCGCTCCATCTTTGAGGATCCCCTTTATGCCAAACGCATGGCCGGTCTGGTGCCCCAGGCCACCAACCTGGATCTGGAACTCACCGTGTGGGAGAACCTTTTCATCCACGGTCTTCTTTTCGGGATGAGCCGGGGCCGGATTCGGGACCGGGCGGCGGAGCTTCTGCGTTTCGCCGGGCTCTGGGAACGCCGCCGCGATCGGGTGCGCACCCTCTCCGGGGGGATGCGGCGGAGGCTTCTCATCATCCGGGCCCTGATGCACGAGCCGCGCATCCTTTTCCTGGATGAACCCACGGTGGGGCTTGACCCCCACATAAGGCGCAGGCTCTGGGGCCTCATCAAACAGATCCAGGCCCGGGGGACCACCATCCTCCTTACCACCCATTACATTGAAGAGGCCGAATTCCTGGCCGACCGGGTGGCCTTCTTAGACCGCGGGCGCATCGTGGCCCTGGATACCCCGCAAAACCTTATGGCCACGCTGGGGGAGGTGGCCGTGGATGTGGTAAATGAGGAGGGCCTTGCCACGCATTACTTTCGCACCCGGGAAGAGGCCGAGCGCGAGGCCATGCGGCTCTCCCGCTCCGGGGAATCGGTGACCATCCGCCGGGTGAATCTTGAAGATGCCTTTTTGCACTTTACCGGGAGAAAGGTATGAGGGGGTTTTTGGCCGTTTATCTGCGGGAGCTTCTCATCATCTGGCATCGCCTCCCCCGCATGCTCCTCTCCTTTTCCGTATCTCCCACCCTCTATCTTATAGCCTTCGGTTTCGGTCTGGGGAAACATCTCACCGTTCACGGTCGTCCCTATCTGGAGTTTCTGGTCCCGGGGGTGGTGGCCGCAAGCTCCATGATGCAGGGTTTCGGGATCAATGTGGAGATCAATGTGGCTCGGTTTTATCTGCGCATCTTTGAGGAATTCCAGGCCGCCCCCATCTCCAACTGGGCCTATGTGCTGGGGGAGATCCTCGGGGGCGTGACCCGGGCCTTTCTCTCTACCTTCGTGATTTTGGCCATCACCATGCTCGCCCGGATAAACCTTCACTTCGGGCCCTGGTTTTTCGTGGGGGTCTTCCTCAACGCCTTCGTCTTTGCCTCCCTGGGGGTGGCCTCGGCCATGATCATCCGTTCCCATGCCGATCAGGCCCTGGTCACCAACTTCATCATTACCCCTATGGTCTTCCTGGGGGGAACCTTCTTTCCGGTGGAGGGACTCCCGGCGTGGGCCCGTCTCCCCCTGAAACTCCTTCCCGTGACCCATGCCTCTCATCTCATCCGCTCCGCAGCCTACGGAGATCCGGTGCCCCGGTTTTCCCTTCTCGTCCTCTTGGGGCTTTCACTGGTGGGATTTTTCCTGGCCTACTCCTCCGTGGATCGGGCCCGGGATTAAGGGGTTTTCCCGAGAGAAAAAATAGGCTAAAATTTTAAAACCATTTTAGACAAAAGGAGGGAAGTAATGAGTTGTAGAAGCTGGGTGATTCTAGGGTTGATTTTGGGTCTTCTTATGGCCGGAGAGGCCTGGTCCTGGGGACCCCGGAAGGGAGGGGGTTATCATCGGAGCTGGCACGGCTGGGAACATGCTCAGGGGGCTCAGGAGGGGCCGTCCTCCATGCAGGGTCGGGGAATGGGCCAGGGGATGGGTCAGGAGATGCAGCAGGGAAAGGGTGGTATGTCCCAAGGGATGGGCAGAGGAATGAATGCGGGTATGGGATCGGGGATGGATCATCAGGGTATGAAGGGATGTCCCATGATGTTGCCCTCCTCTCCTAAAGGGGTTTCCCCGCAGATGCTCCGCAAAAGGGCGCAAATGATGCGCGAGAGGGCCCGGATGATGGAGGAAATGGCCCAGGAAATGGAAAAGATGGCCGATAAAATGGCCAAGGGGAAAGTGTCTCAGGAAGAATGGGATCAATTTCGCCAGAAGATGTATCACCAGGGATTTTAAATGCATTCGTCCGAGGATCATACCCAACATACCGGGGGAGCCGGCGGAGTTTCTTCGGAATCTAAAGGCCATTCCGCCGGCCATGCCGGCCATGAAGGCCACGGAGGGCCCGGGATCCATGCCGGGCACGAGAGTTCCATGGGACACGGAGGCTCCATGGAACATGGAAGCCATATGGAGCACGGAAGTCCTATGGAGCACGGAAGTCCTGCGGAGCACATGGATCACGGGGCGCACGAAGCCCCCGGGGGTCCGGGAGGTCATACCGGGCATGCCGCCCATCACTCCCACATGATTGCGGACTTCCGGAGACGTTTCTGGGTCTCCCTCTTCCTCACCCTTCCCATTCTCTTCCTCTCGCCCATGCTGCGGAAGCTTCTGGGGCTTTCGGCCCTGGCCTTTCCCGGCGATCGGTATCTCCTCTTCGGGCTGGCCAGTGCGGTCTATTTTTACGGGGGCTGGCCCTTCCTTAAGGGATTTTTCTCCGAGCTTGGGGAGCGCCGGCCGGGAATGATGACCCTCATCGCCGTGGCCATCACCACGGCTTACGGTTATAGCACTCTGGTCACCTTCGGTCTTCCGGGAAAGGTCTTCTTCTGGGAGCTGGCCACCCTGATTGACATCATGCTCCTCGGGCACTGGATCGAGATGCGTTCGGTGCTCGGGGCCTCCCGGGCGCTGGAGGAGCTGGCCCGGCTCATGCCCTCCACGGCCCACCGGCTGCTCCCCGACGGGGGAACCGAGGAGATCCCTCTTGAGCATCTGCGTCCCGGAGACCGGGTGCTGGTTCGTCCCGGGGAAAAGATCCCGGCCGACGGGCGGGTGCTGGAGGGGCAGAGCGCGGTAAACGAGGCCATGCTCACCGGCGAATCCCGCCCGGTGGAAAAGAAACCCGGCGACGAGGTCATCGGCGGGGCCATAAACGGAGAGGGCTCCCTGGTGGTGGAGATCACCCGCACCGGGGCGGAATCCTTTCTTTCCCAGGTCATTGAACTGGTGCGCCAGGCCCAGGAGAGCAAATCCCGTACCCAGGATCTCGCCAATCGGGCCGCCTTCTGGCTCACCCTGATCGCCCTCTCCGGTGGAGCCATCACCTTCCTCGTCTGGTGGGCCGTAATGCGCAAGGATCTGGCCTTTGCCCTGGAGCGCACGGTTACGGTGATGGTCATCACCTGTCCCCATGCCCTGGGGCTGGCTGTGCCCCTGGTGGTGGCGGTCTCCACGGCCCTTGCGGCCAAGCGAGGGCTCCTCATTCGCAACCGGGCGGCCTTTGAGCGGGCCCGGAACCTTACCGCGGTGGTCTTTGACAAGACCGGGACCCTTACCGAGGGTCGCTTCGGGGTGACCCGGGTCCTTTCCTGGGAGGGCTTTTCGCCGGAAGAGGTCCTGCGGCTTGCCGCTTCGGTGGAGACCCATTCCGAACACCCCATCGCCCGGGCCGTGGCCGAGGCTTCCCCGCAGACCGATCCGGTGGAAGACTTTAAGGCCCTTCCCGGCCGCGGGGCTCGGGCCAGGGTTTCCGGTCGGGAGGTCCTGGTGGTGAGTCCGGGCTATCTCCGGGAGAAAGGGCTTAATCCTCCCGAGGAGGCCCTTAAGCTTTCCGCTCAGGGGCAGACGGTGATCTTCGTCCTGGTGGAGGGCAAGCTCGTCGGGGCCATCGGTCTTTCCGACCGGGTGCGTCCGGAGTCCCGGGAGGCGGTGGCGGCCCTTAAGGCCCGGGGTATCAAATGTTTCATGCTTACCGGGGATAACGCCCGGGTGGCCCGCACGGTGGCCGAGGAACTGGGGCTGGATGAGTTTTTCGCCGAAGTCCTTCCCCAGGAGAAGGCCGAGAAGATCCGCGAGGTAAAGGCCCGGGGTGAGATCGTGGCCATGACCGGCGACGGGGTAAACGATGCCCCGGCTCTGGCGGAGGCGGATGTGGGTATCGCCATCGGGGCCGGAACGGAGGTAGCCATCGAGACCGCAGATATCGTCCTGGTGCGCAACAATCCCGGGGATGTGGTGACCATTATTGATCTGGCCCGGGCCACCTACCGCAAGATGATCCAGAATCTTTTCTGGGCCACGGGCTATAACGCGGTGGCCATTCCCCTTGCCGCAGGGGTCCTTTACAAATACGGGGTGCTTTTAAGCCCGGCCATGGGGGCGGTGCTTATGTCCCTGAGCACGGTTATCGTGGCCCTGAACGCCCGCCGCTTAAGGATTTGATTTCTAATTTTTCGCTCCGGGGGTGGGTTCGACATCCCGGGCGCAACGGAAGCCCACCTCCTCGAAGGCCTCCCAGGGCATGCGCCGCACCGGGGTGAGAGACGAGACATCCGAAGGTTCGTGGGACTTAACCCCGCTCATGAGCACCACCCCGGATCCGGGTGAAGGGGTAAGGGTGTCGAGCACCCATTCTCCGAAATGGGAACTAAGCCCCCGGATTCCCAGAAGATTGGGTTTCATCTCCATTACACTTAAGGGGAGTTCGAAATGCCGGTAAAAGGTCCGGGGCAGCCTCAGGCGGGAATCTTCCAGTCCCCGGCCCTCGGTTACCGCGTAAAACCATTCCACCTTGGTGGGCAGACGCTTTCCGTAAAAGGCGGCGTAAGCCTGCGCTCCGTAAGCCGTGACCCGTACCACCGGGCAGGAGGCATGCATGGAATCCCGCACCAGGAATTTTCCTCCTCGATAGACGATGGGTTCGTAATTTTCACTGATCTTTCCCAGGTAGAGCCAGATGTGTTTTCCCTCCTTTACCACCCCGTTTTCTACCCGAATGCGGGAAAGCACACGATTCAGAAAATTTACATATTGATGGTTGGTTACCGGATAGGTATCCAGATAAAAAGGTTTGAGCCGCACCGTCCGGGCCCTATCTCCGAGCAAACCCGGCGGAACCTTTATCCGCCCCCCTGGAAGGAGTTTCATTACCGCACCGTCGGCGGTAGTGATCACCGGAGGGAGATTGCCGGGCAGAGGAGGGGCCGTGGTTAGGCGAAGTTCCTGATGAGAGGCTCCGGAAAATCTTTGATAGAGGATGATTCCCACCAGGGCTAGAAAAAGGATCAGGGCTCCGAGGGCAATCCAGAAACGGGATCGAAACCGGAGTCTTCCGGGTTCCGGGAGAGGTCTTGTGGCCAGGCTTTCCCGCAGGGCCTTTTCCATTTCCTCTACGCTGGAGAAACGTTTTTCCGGATCTTCCTCGGTGGCCCGGCGGATAATACGGTCCAGGGCCTTAAAGAAAGGGGTCTTGGGATCTGTAAGTCCTACCTGACGGAAGGGGGTGGCTCCAGGAGGGATGCGACCGGCTACGGCCTCGTAGAGGATTTTTCCCAGGGCGTAAATATCGGCCCGTTGATCGGTTCCCTTGAAGTCCACGAATTGTTCTGGAGCCATATAGGCCGGCGTGCCCTTGATCTCCATGGAGGTGGTGATGGACTCCATCCTGATGGAACGGGCCAGGCCGAAGTCCGCGATCTTGGGGATGTCGCCGTCCAGGAGGATGTTTTCTGGTTTGAGATCCCGATGAAAGATTCCGGATCGATGGATGGCTTTGACCCCTTCGAGCACCGGGAAGAAATACTTTTCGATCCAGGCTCTGGTCTCTTCCTCCAGGGGGTAGACCCCCTCCTCGCGCATGGTGCTGCGCAGGGTGCGCCCGGGGATATACTCCAGAACCAGATATTCGATCTCTACCGGCCCCTGCGGAAGCTCCACCCGGGCCTTGTCGTAGTCGTAGATCTGAATCACGTTGGGGTGTCGGATCTGGACCATGGTTTCCACTTCCTGGCGGAAGCGGCGCAGGGCGTTTTCCAGCTCCTCGGGATCGTCGATAAAGGTCTCCAGCCATTCCCGGGAGACGATCTTTATGGCTACATCCCTTTTGAGATTGACCTGATGGGCCCGATAGACCTCGCCCATTCCTCCCCGGGCGATGAACTCCAGAATGACCCATTTCCCGTTGAGGACCGTACCTATGGGAAGGAGGGGAGATTTCTTCGCTTCGGACATCCTATCCCTCTATTCGGACCACGATTACGGTAACGTTATCCCTTCCGCCCCGGGCCAGTGCGGCTTCTACCAGCATATCACAGACCCGGGGAAGAGGGTTCTCCAGAAGAATTTTTCGGATGCTCGTTCCGGGCACCAGGTCGTGCAGACCGTCGGTGGAAAGGAGGTAGAGGTCTCCGGGACGGATATCTATGGAGAAACAGCGCACCTTTTCATAGCCTCCGCCCAGGGCCTGCGTAAGGATATGGCGGTAGCGACTGGTGCGGGCCTCCTCCTCGGTCATTTCGCCCTCCTCTACCATCTCCTGCACCAGGGTATCATCGGTGGTGAGCTGGGTGAGGTCGCCGTGGCGCAGGCGGTAGATGCGGCTGTCTCCCACATGGGCGATGAAACCGTGACCTCCCCGGAGGACCAGAACCGAAAGCGTGGTGCCGAAGCCCTCGCTTTCAGGATGTTTCTTTTCGTACTCCAGAAGCCGTTTCTGGACTTCCTCCACACATTTTTCAAGACGGCTTAAGAGGGCCCTGGGACGAAGACGATAAAGCAGGGCCTCCTTAAAAGACGGAGACGAGAAGTAAAGTTCTTCCAGGTAGCGGCAAACCAGGCGGCTGGCCAGGTCCCCGTCCGGGTGCCCGCCCATACCGTCGGCCACGGCCCAGAGGCTTCCCAGAAGAGGATCACGGCGATCAGCCACCAGATAAGAGTCCTCGTTGCGTTTCCGCCGCAGGCCGATATCCGTGCGCACACAGTAGGTTACAGGTTCTCTGGAAGACATCGGTATTTAAAAGGTGAACCGTAATTCTACATAAAAGAAGGTAAGCTCGTCCCCGCTCTTAAAGGTGTCCCTGACCACATCCCTTCCCCAGATATGACTCAAGTATATATCCATATCGGTGCGAAGACCATGAGAGGTATAGATGTTTTTGAAAAACAGGGAAAGGTCCCACATGGTCAGTAAATGGCGGTCCCGGTAGGGGATATGGGCTCCCAGGGTGGCGTAACTGAATACATCCGGGCGCATCATCCCGGAACCCAGGTACCAGTAATCCCGGCCTCGGGTGAGATTAACTACATGAAAATCCGAGCGAAGGAGCAGATGTGAAGCGGGTTGCAGGATGATCTGTCCCATCCAATAGGTGGTGTTCATGAGGGTGTAAGAGGGGGTCATGGAATAAATACGCAGGGTGGGAATCATCATGAAAAAGGTATGATGTTGGGTATCCCCGGGCTGATCGTCCCCGCTTCCGTAAAAATATCCCAGGCGGAACCATGGCTGCCAGGGAAGATGAGGAAACCGGTAGCCGGCTTCCACCGCCAGGGCCCAGGCCTGATGTTCCAGCGAGGGATTCCTTCCCCATACTCCCCATTGATAACCTCCCCAGAGCAGGAGGTCCATAATCCCGGGGCCGGCCTTTCGGGCGTAAAGCAGGTGTCCTCCGAGCATATTTATCTCGCAGTCCGCCAGTCCGTTTTGCTGGGGATTATAGAGCGAGGCGGGATTTTTGAGTTTTCTACGGTCGTTGTAGTAGTAATAAAAGAGCTGGGAATCGGTTCCCGGCAGCCAGGGGTTGGTATCCTGAAGACTCAGGACCACGGTGGCCAGGGTGATATCATAGGCAGATTGGCCCTTGCGGTGGAGGTGGTCTCTTTTCAGGTAAAAACCACCCGGAGTGGGATGAAGGTAAGAAAGGGTTAGGGTCCAGAAGCGCCGGTGGTAGGAGGCCAGAGCGCCGTCAAAAGCCCTTCCTACCCGCGACCAGTCAAAGGGACCGATCATACGCTGGGAGATCCGGAATTTTTTCACCCACCGGAGGGAGGGGTTTCGGGGTGCACTCCCCTCGGCCCCCGAGGCGTAGAGAAAACGCCCCAGGGTCAGACTCAACCCCCTCAAGCTACGGGGTTGAAAACGGATCCAGGCCTGGGATAGGGCCCCGTAGCCGATATGGGTGGCTTTGGTGTCATAGCCCGGGCCGTTGCCGAATTTTCCGTTAAATTGGTAATAAAGCGTTCCTAAACCGAACTCCCCCTGGTCCGGAAGTCCCAGCAACTGTGTCCAGTTAATCTGGAGATAGGCTTCAGCGCGTGGGGAACGAATTCCCATCCCCAGACGCATCTTACTGGAGGCAAAGGAATAGCTCCGATCATAGGTAAAGTTGTCCCGGGAAAATTTTTGGTCAAAGGTATTCCAGTATTCCCAGCGGACTTCTTCCCGGAAGTCCACTCGAAGAACATTTCGTCCCTGATGCAGGGTATAAGCCAGGGCACTCCCCATCCAGATCGAAAATAGGAGCACGGTGAGTAATTGAATTCTTCTTTTCACTTTTTGCCCTCCCCTCAGGTTTTTATGCCGAGACCCTGGTTTTGAGGTAACCGCATACCCGATCCAGCAGGGGACGCAGACGCTCTTTGAACCAGTTTATCCGTTCCATGGGATCGGGCTGGTTCTCTCGAAGATATCGTTCCCATTCCGAGACCAGGTTATGGAGTCTGGCGTGATCTTCTTCTATTTCCCTAAACAGAGGTGAAAATCGGGGGTGAGAGAGGGCCTGTCCGAGAAGACACCTTCGTGCGTCCCGTTCCACGGTCGGAGCCCGGCCTCGGAGCACGGCCTCGATAAAACGGGCTGCCCAGCCGCGGTGGCCGAGGAGGACCACCTTGGGAAGGGTCTTTGCATCCAGGGTAAACAGTTCCGCCGGTTTCTGGCCCAGGCGGAAGAGCTGGATGGTCTCGTGACTGCTTTTTACCGTATCGTCCAGGGCCTCCAGGGAGGCCTGTACCTGGGACACGGCTTCGTCCAGGGCCTTACCGGAATGGGCCAGATCATCGGAGACCTTGGAGAGCTCTATGGCCTCACCGGAGACGTCCTCGATGCGGTGGGTGAGGTCGTTCACCACCGCGGTTTGTTCCTCCACCGCGCTGGCGATGGCCGCTGCCCGATCGCTGAGGTCCGCCACCGCGGAGGAGATCTCGGTTACCGCTTCCGCGGTTTCCTCGGCCCCGGAGCGGATGTTTTCCATGACCCGGGTGATGCGCTCCGTGGCTTCCTCGGTTTGTTTGGCCAGTTCCTTGACCTCGTTGGCCACCACGGCAAAACCTTTGCCGGCCTCTCCGGCCCGGGCCGCCTCGATGGTGGCATTCAGGGCCAGGAGTTTGGTCTGTTCGGTGATCTCTTTAATGGTCTGGACCACCACATCCACCTCCCGGGTTCGTTCGCTGAGCCCCTTCATGGCTGCATCCGCAGCTTCGGCCTTGTTGCGGGCTTCCTCCGAAGCCTGTGCGGCTACGGTTACGTTTTCACTGATTTCGTTTATGGCCTGGCTTAACTCTCGGGCCGAATGGGTGGTAAGTTCCAGGGCTTCCTGAACCGATTTGGAGATGTTTGCCACCTGGGTAGCCAGTTCGTCGGTCCGGGTGGTTTCCTGCGCCACCCGGGAGATGGCTTCCTGAATGATTTCGGAGGTGGCCTTCTGGAGATCGGTCTGCGCTCTGATGGTACCGAAGGCTTCCCCGAAGGCCGTTCGCAGTCTTCGGGCCGCAAGGGACAGAATCTGGATCTCCCGGATGCGGGGGGCCTCCTCGAATTCCACGGTCAGATCGCCGGAGGCCATCCTTTCGAACCCGAAGACGAAGCGGGCGAAGGGGCCCAAGAACCAGCGCCTCACCAGCAGGAAGGACCCCGAGGCCCCGATTATGGCCACCAACAGAAAGGCTCCCAGGAATATTTCCGTGTAGCGGATTCGGCGCAGGGAAAGGCTCTGTAAGGCCAGAACGAAAGCATGGGCCTTCTGAAGCACCTCCAGGTTGTGTTCCCGGATGTAGGTGAGATGTCTTTCAAATTCCGGAGTTCCGGGCGGGGTTCGGGCCAGTTCCTGTACGTGATAATAGAATTTTTTCCAGACCTCCTCGCACTCCTTCCATTTCTGGATGGCCCGGGTATCGGTGAGCCGGGCCAGCATCATCTCCTTGGATCCGTTCCTGAGGGCGTAGAGGCTGCGATTAAAGAGTTCCGCGGTCTTGAGAAAACGTTCCCGGGCCTCCGGAGTGGGATTTTTGACGTAGATGAAGATCTCCTTGGTCAACTTCTGGGTAAGCATACGCTGACGCCCGGAGATGTTGAGGGCTACCGAAAGATGGCTCTGATAGCTGAAAAGGTGCAGGACCAGAAGGATTCCCAGGACCTGAATCAGGATGGCCGAGAAAAAGGAAAGCCCCAGAAACGTTCCCAGAGAAAATCTGCCTTTCATGTTTTTTACCTCCTTTCTCTTTGAATCTGAATAGAGTTATTATATACGATTGCTTATACTATTGATCAATCTTTAAAAGATAAGTCCTTTCGGAGAACCGGTGATCGGATACGAGGGAAAAGGGATTCGATCCTTGAAGAAAAAGGCGGTTTCATTTAAGCTTGGGGAAAAGAGGCGGGTATGAATCCCGGAGCCTATGTCCCCGGTAAGGTTTCGTCCGGAAGGCGGGACCTCCGAAAGGGGTTCCGCTGGGGTCGCTGGTTGTTGCTGGTGTTCTTCGGGCTGGGGCTTATGTGGGGAGGATATCTCCACTGGCGCTACCAGGCCCTGAGGCGCGAGATAGCGGATCTTCAGGTCCGAAATGCCGCTCTTGCCGAAAAGATAGAGGCCCTCAAAAAAAATCCCGCCCTTTACGAGGAAATAGCCCGTAAAAAGTACGGATACGTGAAAAAAAACGAACGTCTCATCATTTTCGGAAAAGGGAGGTAAAGGGGATGAGTATTTCCACATCCGAATTCCGGCGCGGACTCAAGATCGAATGGGAGGGTAAACCCTACGAAGTTCTGGAATACCAGCATTCCAAGGTGGCCAAAGGCCAGGCCACGGTGCGCACCAAACTTCGCGATCTCCTTACCGGGAGGGTGCTGGAGGTAAATTTTCGCTCCGGCGACACCTTTGAACGCCCGGATCTGGAGGAAAGAGAGATGCAGTACCTTTACCGGGAGGGAGATCGTTACGTTTTTATGGATCTTGAGGACTACGACCAGGTCTATCTGGACAAGGATCAGCTGGGAGAGGCCTGGAAGTTTCTTCAGGAAAATATCAACGTCTATGTACTTTATTACCGGGGCAAGCCCATCGGGGTGGAGCTTCCCAAGACCGTGGAGCTCCGGGTGGTGGAAACCGAACCCGGAGTGCGGGGAGATACGGTCTCCGGAGGGTCCAAGCCGGCCAAACTGGAGACCGGGGCGGTGGTGCAGGTGCCGCTTTTTGTGAACGAGGGTGACGTCATCCGGGTGGATACCCGGACCGGAAGCTACGTGGAGAGGGTGAGCTGATGCTGACCTTGAAGCGTTTACGAGAGTTCAAGGAATATCTGGAATCCGGGGCCTTTCTGGAGGATTTTGAAATGCGGCCCCCGGACGGTCAGGCGGAGATGCTGGAGATGATCGATCTCCTGTGGGAGATCTGCGAGAAGGCCGACGAGATCATGACCGAGCACTTCTATCGCCGCCTGCGGGAGAATTCGGAACAGGGCGATTAGACCCTTAGGATGCCTTATTTTATAAGGGCCCGCACCTATCTGCGTTATGCCGAGGAGGAATATCGCCGGGGGCATTTTCGGGAGGCCTTTGTCCTGGCGGGGAAGGCCATCTGGGCGCTTTCCCAGGTGGAGGCCCCCAGGGAAAAGCCCGAGCCCCCGCATCTGTGGGAGGCCCTGAAACAGGCCGCCGAACCCGAAGTGGTCGATTTTTTCCGCCGGGGCTGGGAACGCCTGGAACAGGCCGGGGAAGAGGAGGCCCGGCAACTGGCGGCTCAGGCCCTGAGGAAGGCCCGGGAAATCCTCTCCCCCATTCTGGGGCCCTCTCTCCGATGATCCCGCGGTTTCTGGTGTCGTTCTGGATGCGGGCACGTCCCGCCCTGTGGCCCCTGTCCCTCCTCTACGGAGCCGGGGTAAGGCTGCGTTTTTCCCTCTACAGGTACGGACTTCTTTCCCGTACCCACCCCGGGGTCCCCTCCATTGCCATCGGGAACCTTTCCCTGGGAGGGGAGGGCAAGACTCCTCTCACCCTTACCC
>NZ_WFVX01000169.1:0-11843 GCF_015491435.1 Thermosulfurimonas sp. | reverse complement strand
CCCCTGGTTTCGCCCGACACCTGCGGAGAGGAGGCCTACCTTTACGGGTTAAGGCTTCGCGGGGTTCCGGTGGTGGTGGGGCGCGATCGAGTCCGTGCCGCCGAGATGGCCCGGCGCCGCTTCTCGCCGGATCTTTTGCTCTTTGACGATGCCTTTCAGCATCTGCGTGTTCGGGCCGATTTTTATTTTCTGGTGGTCTCGGCCCTGAAAGACCCCTTTCGGGAAAGACTCTTTCCGGCCGGGGAACTCCGGGAGCCGGTGGAGGCCCTGAAACGGGCCCAGGCCGTGTTCATCACCCGGGCCAATCTTGCCCCGGAAAGGGCCAGGGCCCTGGCCCGGCGTTTCCGGGACTATGGACTCCCCGTGCATCTGGTCCCCTTTGAGCCCGGCCCCCTGGTCCATCTGGGTCCCTCCGGGTTTCAGCCTTATCTCGGTCCCCGCCCCCGACGGGTGGTGGCCTTCTGCGGTCTGGGAGATCCCGAAAATTTCCGTAAGACCCTTCTTGAAAGAGGCTTTCAGCTCCTCCATCTGGCCGTTTTCCCGGATCACCATCGTTACCGGGCCGGGGAAATCCAGAAACTGGCGGAGAGGGCCCATCGCCTGGGAGCCGAGGCCCTCATCACCACCGAAAAGGATCTGGTCAAGATCCCCCCTTTTTCCGGACCGGTACCCCTGCTGGCCCTGTCCCTGCTGGTGCGTTTTTCCCGCCAGACCCTTACCTGGCTTTCCGGGCTTCTGCCCGGATCCCCTTCCTAAGCTACGATTTCTGCTTATTTTTTGGATGGAACCGTACTTATTCTCTAAGCTGAGCCGGAGGGGGAGAGTTCAAACCAGCTGGAAAAGGGGGTGAGGGCCATGCGTATCGCTCAGGTGGCACCACTTTATGAGGCCGTACCTCCCAAGCTTTACGGGGGGACCGAGAGGGTGGTCTTTTGGCTTACCGAGGAACTGGTGCGTCAGGGACACGAGGTGACCCTTTTTGCTAGCGCGGATTCGCAGACCTCGGCCCGGCTGGTTCCCTGTGCCCCGCAGGCCCTGCGATTGTGCGGGGTGAAGGACCCCCTGGCCCCCCATGTCCTGATGGTGGAGCGGGTGCTTCAGCGGATAAACGAATTCGAGGTCATCCACTTCCATATCGATTATCTGCACCTGCCCCTGATGCGAAGGATGCGGGTTCCCCATCTGACCACGCTGCACGGGCGCCTGGATCTTCCGGAGATGTATCCTTTTTACAAGGAGTTCCGGGAGGCCCCTTTCGTCTCCATTTCTTACGCACAGAGAAGGCCACTTCCCTTCCTTAACTGGGTGGGAAATGTCTATCACGGGCTCCCGCGGGACCTTTACCGTCCTTCCTACGAGCCCGGAAAGTATCTGGCCTTTCTGGGGCGGATCTCCCCGGAGAAACGGCCGGATCGGGCCATCGAGCTGGCCGAGCGGGTGGGGATAAAGCTTCTTATGGCCGCCAAGGTGGATCGTGCGGATCGGGAATATTTCGAAACGGTGATCCGGCCCCGGTTGAAGAGCCCCTGGGTGGAATTCATCGGCGAGATCTCCGACCGGGAGAAACAGGCGTTTCTTTCCGGGGCCCTGGCTCTGCTTATGCTCATCGACTGGCCGGAGCCCTTCGGACTGGTGATGATCGAGGCCAACGCCTGCGGAACCCCGGTCATCGCCTGGCGCTGTGGTTCGGTGCCGGAGATCATCGAACCCGGAAGGAACGGCTTCATTGTGGAGAGCATGGAGGAGGCCGAGGCTGCGGTGGAGGCGGTGGCCCGATTGCCCCGGTCCGAGTGTCGCCGGGTGTTTGAGGAACGCTTCACCGCCGAACGGATGGCCCGGGAGTATCTGGAGCTTTACCGGAGCCTGCTGGCCGAGGAGGTACCCCTGTGGAAGAAGGCGGCCTGAAGTTCTACATCCTGGCCACCAGCCCGGGGCTTTCACCCCGTACCCTTACCTTCAAACACGGGGATACCTTCGCCCTCTTCGGGGCCGAAGGGGATATTGTCCCCGAGGGACTGGGCGAACAGGGCCTTTACCACCGCGGAACCCGCCATCTCTCGCGCTGGGAGCTCTTCTGCTGCGAAACCAAGCCCTTCTTCCTGGGCTCCTCCCTTTCCCCGGACGGCATCCTCATTCAGGTGCATCTTACCAATCCGGATCTCTTCGTGGGCGAGACCTTCCTTCCCCGGGGGTCCCTGCATCTCCGGCGACTCAAACTCCTCTATCAGGGGGATTATTACGAGGAACTGGTCTTTACCAACTATGCCTTTTCCGAACTCCGGATCCCGGTGGTGATCCGTTTTCGAGCCGACTTTGTGGATATCTTCGAGGTCCGGGGCGTCAGACGCCATCGCAGAGGCCATATCCTTCCCCCGGTGGTGGAGGAGGATCGGGTGCGTATTTCCTACCAGGGGCTGGATGGAAAATTGCGAACCACGGAGATCCTTTTCTCCACTCCACCCTCGGCCCTGAGCCCGGAGGAGGCCCGGTTTTTCCTGTCCCTGCCCCCCAAGGAAAAGGTAAATCTGGCGGTGGTGGTACGCTGCCTTCAGGGGGAAGATAGACCGGAGCGAAGCTTCGGTTCGGCCCTTTTCCTGCGACGGGAGGAACGCAAGGAGCTTTTGCGGTCCAGCGTCCGGGTGGAAAGTTCCAATGAACACTTCAATCGCTGGTTTGAGCGTTCAGAAAACGATCTTTTCATGATGCTCACCCGCACCCCTTACGGTCTCTATCCCTATGCCGGGATACCCTGGTTTAACACCATCTTCGGGAGGGACGGCCTCATTGTGGCCCTCCAGACCCTCTGGTTCAATCCGGAGATCGCCCGGGGGGTGCTGGAAGTCCTGGCCCGGACCCAGGCCACGGAGGAAGACCCCGCAAGGGATGCCGAGCCGGGGAAGATCCTTCACGAGATGCGTTTCGGGGAGATGGCCGCCACCGGAGAGATTCCCTTTGCCCGGTATTACGGAACCGTGGATGCCACCCCGCTCTTTGTGATCCTGGCCGGGGCCTATTACGAAAGGACCCAGGATACGGAATTCCTGAAGCGACTCTGGCCTCACCTGGAGCTGGCCCTTCACTGGATGGAGACCCATGGGGACCCGGATGGGGACGGACTGCTGGAATATCAACCCTCCCGGGAGGGGTTGATCAATAAGGGCTGGAAAGACTCCCACGACAGCGTCTTCCATCGGGATGGAAGTTTTCCCCAGCCGCCCATCGCGCTGGTGGAGGTGCAGGGATATCTTTACCGGGCCTATCTGGAGATGGCCCGTCTGGCCCGGGCCCTGGGCAAGCACGATCTGGTGCTGACCTTCCTCTCCCGGGCCGAAGCGGTGCAGGAGAAGATTCACCGTCTGTTCTGGCCCTCCGGGGCGGATTTTCCGGCCCTGGCCCTGGATGGACGCAAAAAACCCTGCCTGGTGCGCACCTCCAATCCCGGCCATCTCCTCTTCGCCGAGGTCCTCAAGGAACCCGAAGCCGTGCGCCTGACCGAAGAACTTTTCCGGACCGATCTCTTTTCCGGATGGGGCATCCGCACCCTCTCCAAGAGGGAGATCTTCTATAACCCGGTTTCTTACCATAACGGTTCGGTCTGGCCTCACGACAACGCCCTCATAGCCCAGGGGCTGGCCCATTACGGTTTCAAGGGGCACCTGGAGCGTCTGTTCCAGGCCCTTTTCGAGGCCAGCCATTATTTCCCCCACGCCCGCCTGCCCGAACTTTTTTGCGGTTTTACCCGTCATTACGGAGAGGGCCCGGTCCACTATCCGGTGGCCTGCAGCCCCCAGGCCTGGGCTTCCGGAGCGGTGTTCATGCTCCTTGCAGCCTCCCTGGGACTCAAGTTCACCGGAAAGGGGGTGGCCTTCCTGCGTCCCCGGCTTCCGGCCTTCCTTTCCCGGGTCCATCTCAAGGGTCTGCGGGTGGGGGAACACACCGTGGACCTGGAATGCCTGCGCCACGAAAAGGACGTGGTGATCAATGTCCTGCGCAAGCCTAAGTCGGTGGAGGTTCTGGTGGTGAAATAGAGTGGTAGAACTGCACCAGCTGTTCCGCCACCCGCCAGGAGGCCCCCGGACCTCCCAGGAGCTGTTTCACCCGGGCCAGTTGACGACGGGTTTCCTCCCGGATGCGGGTTTCGAAAAGATAGGGCCGCAGGGCCTGGGCCAGGTTTTCCGGCTGGACCTGATCCTGAATGAGTTCCGGCACCACCCTTTCTCCCAGAATGAGATTGGGCAGGGTGATATAGGGAACCTTTACCAGAAGCCGGGCCAGAAGATAGGCCGGGCGGGAGAGGCGATAGGCGGCCACCATGGGGGTTTCGAGAAGGGCCGCCTCCAGGGTTATCGTTCCCGAGGCTACAAGGGCGGCCTCTGCGTATCTTAGGGCCTCGTACTGGTAGCCCGAGAGGGTCTTGAGCTCCCGGGGAACCATCTCCCACAGGGGGCTGTCCTCGAGACCCGGGGCCTTTACCACCACCCCCTGGAGCCGGGGATGATCCCTTTTCAGGATCTCGTAGGCCGCCAGGAAGACCGGAAGGAGTCTCTCCACTTCCTGCCGGCGGCTGCCCGGACACAGGGCCAGAAGGGGATGATAGGGGGAAAGCCCCACGATTTCACAGAAGGTCTCCCGGGAGAGGGCGGGACGCACCAGATCCACCAGGGGATGGCCCAGAAAGACCGTCTGGATACCGGCCTCCCGGAAGAAGGCCTCCTCAAAAGGGAGGACCACCACCAGAAGATCCACGTTGCGACGGAGGGTGCGCAGACGACGCCGGTGCCAGGCCCATACCTGGGGAGCGATGTAATAGAACACCGGAATACCCAGCCGTCGGCACAGATTGGAGAGACGGAGATTGAAGCCGGGGAAATCTATGAGCACAGCCAGACGCGGGCGAAATTCCTGCAGGAAATCCTGCAGCCTATTCCAGGCCTCCCGGAGCCGCCGCAGTTCTTCCAGACCCGGAAGCCCCACTACCGAGAGGGGCTCGGCCGGATAAAGACATTCCAGCCCCGCGGCTCGCATGCGTCGTCCGCCGATTCCGTAAAAGGTGAGGCGGGGTTGGATCTCCCTTACCCGGCGCAGGAGTTCCGCCCCGTAAAGATCTCCGGATTCCTCTCCGGCCACGATGAGAATCTTGTGTTCACCGATCCTCAAGCAGGGCTCCTCGATGCTGGCGGAGATGTTCCTCGATCTCAAGCTTTATCCGATGGGCAAGCTCTAGGGCCTTTAAACCCTCGCGTCCGGAAACCGGGGGCGGAGACCCGTTGAGCACGGCCCGTACGAAGGAGTGCAGCTCCTCGTAAAGGGGGTCCGCCTGGGGAAAACTCTGTTCCTCCGGGTGGAGATGTCCTTTTTCGTCCATACGCACCCAGAAAAAGCGGCGTTTCAGGGTGTCGGCGGAAAAGTATCCGCCCCTTTCGAAGACCCGGAAACGTCGTTGTGGGGAGAGGGAGATCCGGCTGGCGGTCAGGTTGGCGGAAAGGCCGTTTTCGAAGACCAGACGCACACTGGCAATATCCAGTCTGGGAGAGAGCACCGGGGCCCCGGCGGCGAGCAGGGCCTTTACCCTCTGGCCCGGGTTCAGGGCCAGGAGGAGGTCCAGGTCGTGGATCATGAGATCCAGGATCACATCCACGTCCAGGGCCCGGGGGGAGAAGGGAGAGAGGCGATGGGCCTCCACGAAAAGGGGATGTTTAACCCTCTGGAGCAGGGCCTTTACCGAGGGCTGAAACCGTTCAATGTGCCCCACCTGGAGGATCACCCCGGTCTTTTCGGCCAGTTCTACCAGTTCGGCCGCGGTTTCCGGATGTTCGGTAAGGGGTTTTTCCACGAAGAGATGTTTCCCGGCGGCCAGCCCCTCCCGGGCGATGCGGTAATGGGTTACCGTGGGGGTAACCACCGAGAGGGCTTCGGCCCGGGGCAAGAGCTCCCGAAAGTCCGTGGTCCAGAAGATGCCGTATTTTTCCCCGGCCTGGCGGGCTCGTTCCTCTACGATATCCGCCACCCCTACCAGCTGGGCTTCGGGCATACGGGCGAATTTTTCCACATGGAACCGTCCCAGATGCCCGATCCCGATCACCGCCACCCGCAGTCTTCTCACGCTACCCCCAGGATGCTTATTCCGGCCTCCTCGGCCAGTTTTATGGCTTCCTCCCGCTCGAAGAAAAGGCTCTTTCCGGCCTCCAGGGCCAGCACCCGGGCCCCGGCCTCGCGCATGACCCGCACCGTTTCCGCCCCGGCCGCGGGAAGATCCAGGCGCGGATCCTGCGTGGGTTTTAAGATCTTTACCACCACCCCTCCCGGGCGTAAACGCCCGGCCCGGCGAATGGTCTCGTCCGTTCCCTCCATGGCCTCCACCGCCACCACCATCCGGTCCTTCACCACCACGCACTGACCGATATCCAGTTCACCCACCTTTCGGGCTATTGCAAGGCCGAAACGGATATCCTCCCATTCCTCCCGGGTGGGTCGGCGCCGGGTGAGTACCCCCTCCGGGGTAAGGAGTTCGGGCAGTTTTTCCGCCGGAGAGATTACCCGAAACCCCTCCTTTTCGAACTCCGCACATACGGCCCGCAGGATGGCGTCGTCGTTGCGGTGGGAAAGCTTGCGCCAGAGAAGAAGGGCCCGAAGATCCGGAAAGGCCTCCCGCAGGGCCCGCGGTTTCTCTATCTTGCCCAGAAAGGTTATCTCTTCCACCCCGGCCTGGCGGAAGGTGGCCAGAAGTTTTCCGAATTGTCCCAGCCGCAGACGGACCACCCGGGCCCCGGCTGCGGCCAGCCTTTCCGCCTGTCGATCGGAAAAGGTAACCGCCAGCACCGGCTCCCTGGAGACCATCCGGCCCACAAAATACACCGGAGCCTTTCCTTCCCCGGCTACCAGACCCAGAGGTGTCTTCGGGGACATGATCTCCTAAAAGGCTTCTTCCCCTTCAAAGGGTTTGCGGCGCATGATCCCCTGCCGGGAGGGATTCTCCAGAAACCGGATGAACTCCTCCACCTGGGGATCTCCGGGAAAGGCATCCCGCAGTTCCTCCAGCACCTCGGAGATCCGACCCGGACCGTCCAGAAAGATCCCCAGGGCCTGGGATAGACGCCGAATGGTGTCCTTGCTGAAGCCCGCCCGGCGCAATCCCACCAGGTTGAGCCCCTGAATCTTGGCCGGGATGCCGAAGACCTTGACAAAGGGAGGGACATCCTTGTCCACCCCGCTCATGGCACTTACAAAGGCATAGGAACCTATGCGGCAGAACTGGTGGGCGGCGGAAAGCCCCCCGAAGACCACCCTGTGCCCCACCCTTACGTGCCCTCCCAGGGTGGCCCCGTTGGCCATGATGACCTCGTTGCCCAGAGAACAGTCGTGGGCGATGTGGACATAGGCCATGAGCAGGCAGCGATGTCCCACCCGGGTGACCCCTTCGTCCAGAGCCGTGCCCCGGTGAATGGTGACGAATTCCCGAATGATGTTTTCGTTGCCGATTTCCACCCAGGATTCCTCGCCTTTATAGGCCAGATGCTGGGGATCGGTGCCGATGATGGCATGGTGGTGAATCACGTTCCTTTCCCCGATCCGGGTGTTTCTCTCGATAACCACGTGGGACCCGATGCGGGTTCCTCGACCGATAAAGACCCGGGGACCGATGACCGCGTAGGGCCCGATCTCTACCTCCTCCTCGATCTCCGCCGAGGGGTCCACCAGGGCTGTGGGATGGATCTTAGGCATTTTCCTCCTCCACCATGGCTGCGGTAATTTCGGCTTCAGCTGCGAGTTTTCCGTTCACCGTGGCCCGGGCGGTGCTCTTGATGACATGCCCCCGGCGTTTGAACCCTTCGGCCTCGATCACCAGGGTGTCTCCGGGCAGGACCGGACGCCGGAAACGGGCCCGGTCGATACCGGCAAAGACAAAGAGCTTGTCCCGACAGTCCTCCATGACCACCTTGATGTAAATACCCCCGGTCTGGGCCATGGCCTCGATGATGAGGACCCCCGGCATGATGGGGTTTCCCGGGAAATGGCCCAGGAAAAAGGGTTCGTTGTGGCTGACGTTCTTCACCGCCCGGATGTAAGCTCGTTCCGGGTCGATTTCTTCCACCCGATCCACCAGTAAAAAGGGATACCGATGAGGAAGAAGGGTCAGGATCCGTCTGGCTTCCAGGTTAAGGATTTTCACCTTTCCCTCCCGGGGATTTTTTCCACTTAAGCCAATCCTTTACCATATCCGGCAGGCGGGCGAAAGCCACCGCGGCCTTACGCCACACTCGAGCCGGGATGGCTGGGATTCCGGCCACCTCTTCGCCCGGAGCGATGCGCCCGGAGATACCGGACTTGGCCGCCACCCGGGCTCCCTCTCCTATCTCCGCTCCCGGGGCCACCCCTACCTGCCCGCCCATCATTACAAAACGTCCCAATCGGGCGTGCCCCCCGATCCCGCACTGGGCCACGATGATCGCCCCCTCCCCGATCTCCACGTTGTGGCCCACCTGGGTGAGGTTATCCATCTTGGTGCCGGCCCCGATGCGGGTGGCCCCGAAGGTGCCCCGATCCACGCAGGAGTTAGCCCCGATCTCCACCTCCGGCCCGATCTCCACGGTGCCAAAATGGGGGATCTTGAGGTGCCGTAGCCCCTGCGGACCGAATTCCTGGGCGTAGCCGAAGCCGTCGGCCCCGATCACCGCCCCGGCGTGAAGCACCACTCCTTCGGAAAGCTTCACCCCGGGATAGAGCACCACATAGGGGTAGAGCACACACCTTTCGCCTATCTCCGCCCCGGCCCCCACGAAGACACCGGGATAAAGCACGCTTTGCCTTCCGATTCTCGCTCCGCGGCCCACATAGACCCAGGGACCGATGGAGACCCCCTCTCCGATTTCCGCCCCTTCCTCGATCACCGCAAGGGGGCTTATCCCCGGGGCCGGGTGCGCGGGCTGCCAGAAAAGTTGAGCGATCCGGGCCAGCGCCGCCCGTACGTTCTTGCAGAGGATCAGGCTCTTTTCGCCGGAAAGCTCCCCTTCCAGTTCCGGAGGGGCAAGAAGGGCCTTGGCCCGGGTTGTCCTTGCGGCCTTAAGATGAGCCCGGGACTCCACGAAACTGAGTTCCTCCTCCCGGGCCAGCTCCAGCGAGGAGACCCCTCGCACCTCAAGATCCGGCCCCCGGAGTTCTCCCTGGACCCTCTTTGCCAGTTCGGAAAGACGATGGGTTGTCTCTTTTTTCACCCTCTCCCCCGGCCCTAAAGACGATCTTCCCGGGGATGTCCGCCGAGATTTTTCGTGCCTGCCGGGTTTAATCTAATTTATATCTCCATCCCTGTAAATCGACTCCGGGGCTTGGCGAAGGCCAAGGAAGAGGGTAGTTTGTGATTCCGGAAGTCTTCGGGGAGATGGAACCTATGAAAGGGCGGGAGATTCGGCGTCGATTCCTGGACTTTTTTGCCCGCAACGGGCACGAGATCGTGCCCTCGAGTTCCCTGGTCCCGGCGGATGACCCCACCCTGCTTTTCACCAACGCGGGTATGGTGCAATTCAAACGGGTCTTCCTGGGTGAGGAGGAACGTCCCTATCGGCGGGCGGCCTCCTGTCAGAAGTGTATGCGGGCCGGAGGCAAACACAACGACCTGGAAAACGTGGGCTATACCGCCCGACATCACACCTTCTTTGAGATGCTGGGGAATTTTTCCTTCGGCGACTACTTTAAGGCCGAGGCCATCGCCTATGCCTGGGAGTTTCTGACCCGCGAACTCGGGCTTCCGAAGGAGCGTCTTTACGTCACCGTCTTCCGGGAGGATGACGAGGCCGCGGGTCTCTGGCAAAAGATCGCCGCGCTCCCGGCAGAGCGCATCGTGCGCCTGGGAGAAAAAGACAATTTCTGGGCCATGGGAGACACCGGCCCCTGTGGTCCCTGTTCAGAGATCATCTTTGATCAGGGGCCGGAGTTCGGTTGCGGCCGGCCGGACTGCGGTCCCGGCTGTGACTGTGACCGTTTCCTGGAGGTCTGGAACCTGGTCTTCATGCAGTACGAAAGGGACGAATCCGGGGCGCTGAAACCTCTCCCGAAACCCTCCATCGATACCGGAATGGGACTTGAGCGTATCACCGCGGTGATACAGGGGGTGCCCAGTAACTACGACACCGACCTTTTTGCCGGGATCATGGCCGGTATCGCCGAGCTTTCCGGCCGCAAATATCACGAAGGAGGAGAAATAACCACGGCCTTTCGGGTGATCGCCGATCACCTCCGGGCCGCGGTCTTTCTCATCGCCGACGGTGTGGTGCCTTCCAACGAAGGCCGGGGCTATGTGTTGCGGCGCATCATAAGACGGGCGGAACGCTTCGGCCGCCTCCTGGGGCTTAACGAACCTTTCCTTTATCGTCTGGTCTCCCGGGTGGTGGCGGAGTTCGGAGATTTTTATCCCGAGCTCAGGCGGGCCGAACGGGCCGCGGAAAAGATCCTGGAGATCGAGGAAAGTCGTTTTCTGGAAACCCTTTCCCGGGGACTCGAAATCCTGGAGGAGGAACTCCAACGTCTTTCGGCAGCCGGCGAACGCCGGATTCCGGGAGAGGTCATCTTCAAGCTTTACGATACTTACGGCTTTCCGCAGGATATCGTGCGGGATGTGGCTCTCTCCCGGGGGTTTGAGCTGGATCTGGAGGGGTTCGAGCGGGCCATGGCCGAGGCCCGGGAACGGAGCCGTCGGGCCTGGAAGGGCGAGCTGGCCCGGGCCCCGGAGGCCCTGAAACAACTCCTGGAAGGGTTGCCAGAGACGCCCTTTACGGGTTACGAGAGTTTTTCCGCCGAGGCCGAGGTGCTGGCGCTGGTAAAGGGGGAAACCGAGGTCTCCGAGGTTTCCGCCGGGGAGGAGGCCCTGGCCGTCTTTTCCGAGACGCCTTTTTATCCCGAGGGCGGCGGCCAGGTAGCGGATACCGGATTGGTTCTGGCCCCGGGGGGGTCCGCCGAGGTGCTCGAGGCTCGACGTTTCGGCCACCTTATCCTTCACCGAATAAGGGTGCGTTCAGGCCGCCTGGCCAAGGGCCAGAGGGTGAAGCTTGAGGTAACCTCCGACCGCCGGCTTTCCGTGGCCCGACATCACACCGCCACGCATCTCCTGCACGCCGCCCTGCGGAGGGTCCTGGGGGAACACGTGCGCCAGTACGGTTCCCTGGTGGCTCCGGATCGGTTGCGTTTCGATTTCACCCATTTTGAACCCCTGAGCCGGGAGGAGATCCGGGCGGTGGAGGAGCTGGTAAATCGCAAGATCCGCGAGGATCTTGCGGTGGAGGTGCGGGTCATGCCTCTGCGGGAGGCCCTTTCCCTGGGGGCCATGGCCCTTTTCGGCGAAAAATACGGCGAAAGGGTGCGCGTGGTCCGGATAGGGGATTTCTCTCTGGAACTCTGCGGAGGGACGCACGTTCGGCACACCGGCGAGATCGGGTTCTTCAAGATCCTTTCCGAGGGCAGCGTGGCCGCCGGGGTGCGCCGGGTGGAGGCGGTGGCCGGGGAGCCGGCCCTGCGCTGGGTCTTCGACCTGGAGGACCAGCACCTCCGTCTGGCCCGGGCCCTGAAATGTACCCCTCCGGACCTGGAAAAACAGGTCACCCGTCTCCTCACCCGGATCCGCGAACTGGAGGAGGAAATAAAACGCCTCAAGAGCGGAAGCCTCCGCCGTCAGCTGGAGGAGAAACTCGCCCAGACCGCGGAGGTGGAGGGGGTAAAGGTGCTTTGCACCGAGGTCCCGGCCCGGGATGCGGCCGAACTGCGAGAGATAGGAGATTCCCTGCGCGATCGACTGGGCTCCGGAGTGGTCTTTCTCTATACGGTAAAGGACGGCAAGGTGCAGTTACTCTCCATGG
>NZ_WFVX01000168.1:0-4129 GCF_015491435.1 Thermosulfurimonas sp. | reverse complement strand
CCTCGGTTTCCCGCAACGTGGACTATGTGGTGGTGGGCGAGAACCCGGGTTCCAAGTACGACCGCGCCCGGGCCCTAGGCCTTACCATTATCAACGAAGAGGAGTTCCTGAAAATGATCGGGGAAACTTCTTAAAAGGTATAGTATCCGAAACCGAAGCTGGTGTGGCGGCCCACCTGAACGTAACTTCCCAGGGCGAGAAGCTCCGCAAAGGGAGCAAGATCCCCGGAAAAGTGCACCTCCCCCACACATCCCTCCAGAGGGTGGGTCTTTCCGGTGCGGGCCGAACGCCTTCTGAATCGCACTCGGGAGAGTCTTCGGCTTACGGTTTTTATCCCCTCGGCTCGGGCTATAAGCCCTTTGAAATCCAGCTCAAGCGAGGTTCCGGCGTGAAAGTAGGAGAGCATGGAGATCCTCCGCAGGAGATTACGGACGAGGATGTGAAACTCGAATTCCTCCGGGGCTACCATCCTTCGCGAAAAGCGCAGGGCGGTGGGGGTAACAAATCTGAGAGTAAGCTTTGAGCCGGAAAAAGCTTTCAGGGGTGGTAAAACCGGGGTCGGACTCAGGATCCTTTCTTTCCCGTAAAGTATTCGTCCGGTCTCTTTTTCCTTTACGGAAACCAATTTAAGGGGAACCCTTTTCCTTCCCAGGCCCCGTGCAGCCAAAGCTTCACAAGCCAGGATCATATGCGGAAAGAACCGCATGGCGCGCCCCACGAGAGTCATTCTTATCCGCAGGGGAGACTTCCTATCATACGGAAAAGGAGGGGCAAAGGCGAAGGGATGCCCTATATAGGGGTATTTGCGAAGGCGCTCGGCCTGAGGAGGTCTCGGGGTCTCGAAGAGATATCCGTAAGCGCAGTCCTGGGAGAGAGGACATTCGATACAGGCTTTATATCTTCCGGCCACACACGAGATCCGTCTAAGGGCCCGACCCAGGGCCCCTCGAAAGGCCGAAAAAAGCCTTTTAGGCAGGGCCTCCGGCCGTTCGGCCTCGAAGTGGAGATAAAAGGTGCTCACCGGAAGCCAAATCATGAAGACTAGGCCCCGCCTTCACCTTCCAGCAGCGAACGGTTTAATCTCCTCCACCATAAAACGCACCCCTTCTCCGACCACTTCTTCAAAGGCCCTGCGCAGACGCTCCGGCAGGAACTCCACCCGCCCGATCTTAAGATATTTTTCCAATCCCGCGTTCAGCCCGGAAAAGATTACGCCCCTTCTCTTTCCGAATCAAGCTCCCGGCTTGCTTCCTCAAATTGGGGGATCCAGCGGACAAGAAAGCTTTGGTAGCTTCAGACCACGAATTCTTCGTAAAACCTGAAGGCTTTCCTCTCCTCGGCACTCTGAGCACTCTTTTTCTCCGGCGGTGCCCCTTCCTTCTTCTTAAGACAACACTTCTTGTACTTCTTTCCGCTTCCGCACGGACAGGGATCGTTGCGTCCCACTTTTTTCTTCTTCCAGAGAAGATCCTCCTTTATGGAAAAGGGCTTTCCGGTGGCCCGGGCGTAATCCCGGGCCTCGAAGAAGATAGCCCTCAGGGCTTCGGCAGACTCCTGAGGATAGAACCGATAAAAGGGAGCCCCTCGCGCCAGGGCCTCCACGGCCTGGCGATAAAACTTAAGTGCCTTCTCCGGTTCGCCCCGCAAACGATGATAAAAGGCGCGCAGATAGGCATAATCCACACAGTCCGGCTTGAGCCTTTCCAGTTGCTCAAGGGCCCTCTCCGCCTCCTCAAGTCTTCTCCCCTTAAGGAGCAGGTGAAGGTATCCACTCAGAACCTCCGGGTCCCCGGCCTGGACCTCCACCATGCGCCTGTAATACGCCAGGGCCTCACGATACCGGGTGAAGGTCTGTCTTCGGCCTTTGACGTTGACAATAAGCTCCTTTACGGACCATATTTCATCCTCCCATTCTTTAAACTCCTTCCCTTCGGCCCGAAGAATCAACCATCTGGTCTTAAGGCGCCCCTTTTCTATCTCGGGAAGAAGAAATCTGTCCTCCGCTCCGCAACGGGGACAAACGACCCTTTCCGGAAGGTCCGGATCCTCCTCCCCTATCAACACCAGGCGAGGTTTGAAAGGAAAGTAATAACCGCACTCCTTACAGCCCAGCGTAACCGTAACCGGAATGGAGGAAACGGGCTTCTCTCCGGAAAGAAGAGCCACTATGTCTTCTGTTTTTTCCCAGGCCTCTTTTTCCAGATCCTTGAGCTCCGGAAAATCCGGCTCAAAGAGATAGGCATAGACAATGAAGGTCCTTTCCCAGTCAAGAAGCCGGGGATGGACGAACCTTTTCATCTTCTCCCAGAGTGCGAAGTGCGGAAAAAGGCTCACAAGTAGGCCCAGGGTCTCAAGGTCTTCTCTCATCCAGGTTTCAAAGTTTTCGGCCAGGGAAAGAGCCGCTCCGGAAGTGGGATAATGGGCTAGAAGAAAGAACACGGTACAATCCCGGTATCTTTTTACTATCTCCAGAAGACGACGGCGCACCTCTCCTTCTCGAAGCCAGGGCCTCAGGGCCTCCTCTATATACTCCCGGTCAAAGAGTTTTTCTTGCACCGATTTTTCGAAAAAGTCGAGGATTTCCGGAAGGAAAGTCCTTCCGCATTCCTGGGCAAGCTTCAAAGCCCGCTCGGCTCCGTAGGAATCCTCGGAGAGCACCTCCCTTAAGAGTTCCCTTATCCTGGCCTCAAAATCCTTCTCGCTTTCAAGAGACGCCAGGATCCGTTCCCGGAGTTCCTCGTCTTCAGGAAAGGGGGGACGTTCCTTTTTCAGATAGAGGTTCAATAGTTCCTCCGGAGAAATATTTTGCGGAAGGCCGAGAAGAGACTTTCCCCAGAGGAGAGTGAGAAAGAGTAACCCCAGGGTCTCTACCACCGGCTGAGAATAGTCGCCTGCGGAGATGGAAAGTAGGGTCTCCAGGGTCCGGAAGATCACGCCCAGGCTACGGGGTCTTGCGAGATGGCGCCTGAGGTTAACCTCCCCTCGCCGCTCGATCACCTCCTTGCGCAATTTTTCAAATTCTTCTTCTACGAAGCTCCTTACCAAACGGCAATTCTTATCCTTCTCCAGTTGGGTAAAGGCTTGGGCCACCTTCTCCGGGAGGATCCCTAGGAAATAATCCTTCTTCGGAAGAACTATCTCCAACCCCGTAAGGATATGGGGAATTTCGTCGTGAAGGCGGACATAAACCTCCTTTATCGGTGAAGGGTCTGCGGTTTCCCATATCCGGTAGCCCGCACTATGGGCCTCCCATTCCGGAATGGGTTCGTCCAGGAGGGCATGTAAGGCCTCTCTTTCGGAGATAGGAAGCTCATAGAATATTTCGGAGAAAAAGAAATAAGAAAACTTTTCGTCTGTGAATACCCTTTCTGCGAGCCAGGAATTTTCCATCAATACCTGGCAAAGAGAGCCTATAGTTCCTAAAAATCTTATGCCTCCCAAGAGAAGATTTCGGCTTTTTTCTCGACGCAGCCGTTCGAGAACCGCGCTCTTAAGGGATTCTTGAAGTTCCGGGGATAGGAGGGAAGCATGATCTCGAAAGATTCTCAGGATGGTTTGAAACACCTTCGTGTCCTTTTCTTCCAGGGCCAGCGGGACAAACTCCGGGAGCCTTTCGGGATATATCTCCTCGAGCCTTTCCCAGGCCCAGTCCCTCACCACCGGACTTGCATGCCGAAGGTGCTTTTCCAGTTCTTCAAGGGGTAAAAGAAGATCATCTTTCACCGCTGCGGCTCCCTTATAATTTTTACCTATGAAATTCTATCCCCTCCCGGAAAGGCTTGCAAAAAGCCTCTCTTGACGCCCGAGGGAATAAGAGCGATAAAAGGATCTATGGGGGGCGGGAAGGCCGAAATCCTTCGCAAGAGATTCGGAAACCGCGTAACTCTCACTCTCACCTGCCGCATGGTAACGCCCATGTTCCTGGGGGATGCCTGGCAGGAAGCCGCCCTGCGCCCGGAACCTTTTAAAGGGCTTTTAAGGTATTGGTGGCGCGTAGCGGCAGGGAGCAAACCCAAAGATCATGAAAAGTTATTAGAAAAAGAAATCGAACTTTTCGGAGGCGGAGGCGAGAAGGGACAAAAAAGTCCTCTGGTAATAGAAGTGGAGGGTAATCCCGAAATAGTAGAAG
>NZ_WFVX01000167.1:0-19551 GCF_015491435.1 Thermosulfurimonas sp. | reverse complement strand
GTTCCAGGGAGCGCACATAGGTGGCCAGTTCCGCGGTAAGTTCGTAGTTGGGGCGTTGCTGTTCGGAAAGGGTCTCCTTGGAGAGATCCACCAGGGTGGAGGCATCAATATCCAGGTTATAGAAACCCGCCTCCAGGGCCTCCCGGATAAGCTGACGCAGGGCCTCTTTTTCGGTCTGGGGGCTGGCCTGATAGGCCTTGCGGTTGGCCTGAAAATGGTCGCCCTGCAGGAAGACCGGCCCGGGGAATTCCTCCCGCACCGCCGCGGCCAGCACCACCGCCGCGTATTCCAGGGGACGCTGCCGGGTATAGCCCATCTCCGAACGGGCAATCTCCACCAGCACCGCCCCCACCGAGAGCCTCCGGGCCACCCGGAAAAGGGCCCGGGCCACATCGTAGGTCATTCCCCGAATATTGATGGCCGGAACGGTAAATCCCCGAAACTCCCGGGCGATCTCCCGATAGAGGGGATAGATGGAAGCCAGTCGTCCCCCCAGGGCCTGGGCCTTCTCCCGCACCTCCCGGAGACGGGCTTCCTTTTCCTCCCCTTCGGAAAACACGGCCTCATAAACCATGGTATCCAGCTGGCTCCTTTCCATGGAAACCTCCTTCCCCCTTTCACCCGGAGCCCTGCGGCTCCTGTAAAAGAGTCTATTTTTAGGTATTATTATTAAACCATACTCGTCTCCAAAAACCAAATCAGGAGGACAAGATGAAAGAGCGGTGGAACGTTCTTCTGCTGGGACTCATGGTCCTGGGGGCCCTGATCCCCGCCCTGGGAGTGGTGGGAAGCCCCTGGGTCTTCCTCTTTCCGGCCCTGGTGCTCTTCCTGGCCGGGGTCCTTTTCTTCCGAACCAGAAGGAGCCATAAGGCCTCCGGTGAGATCCTGGCCGTACTGGACGACTTTCTGCATCTGCAATTCCAGAAAGGGGTTTGCGAAAGGGAAACCGGCCTCACCGACCCCACCCTGAAGAAGGCCATGAACTTTGCAGCCCTGGTAGCCGGATATTTCTCCACCGTCCAGCAGCAGGCCCGGGTCCTCAATGAAATCAAGGACTTCCTGGAGGAATCAACGCAAAAAATGGTGGATTTCTATGAGAAATCCGACTATCTGGCCCTGGATCTCTATCATTCCTCCGAGCAGGCCGCCAGAGACGTGGAGGTCCTCTCCCGGGCCCTCACCGATCTGAACACCGCCGCCGGGGAGATCGCCTCCAACATCACCCAGACCGCCCAGAAGACCTCCGAGGCCCGGGAACTGGCCATGCAGGCCAAGGAAACCATAGAAACCCTCCTGGCCAGCACCGATCGGATCGGATCCGTGGCCCAGGTGATCAACGAGATCGCCGACCAGACCAATCTCCTGGCCCTAAACGCCACCATCGAGGCGGCCCGGGCCGGGGAAGCCGGAAAGGGTTTCGCCGTGGTGGCCAACGAGGTCAAGGAACTGGCCCGTCAGACCGCCGAGGCCACCAAGGAAATCGGCAAGATCATCCAGGAGATCCAGCAGGAAACCCATAAGGCCGTCTCCGCGGTGGAAAACATCACCCAGGGTGTCCTGGAGATCGACAACATGACCTCCACCATCGCCGCAGCCAGCGAGGAACAGACCGCCACCATCGGGGACATCACCCAGAACATCGAAAACGTCCAGGAGGTGGTGCGGAAGACCTACGAGGGCTCCCAGGCCCTGATGCGGCATACCAAGGAGTTCGCCGAGATGCGCTCCCTGATGGAGGCCTTCCAGCTATCCATGGAAAGCGTGGCCCTGGAAAATAATATGCTCTTTCACGGCTTCTCCGTGGATCATCGTTTCTTCGCTCAGCTCAAGGATTGCATGGAACCCTTCTGCCGGGTGGAACTGGTACTCCTGCGCCACTATCAGTGGATGAACGAGGTCCTGAACGGGCTGGTGCTGGGGAAACCCCCGGAGGTGGAGATCGATCCCGAACGCTGCGCCCTGGGGACCTTCCTCCGGGAATACCGTCAATTCTCACCGCAGGAGGAAGGCCTGATCCAGGAAATCCGGCCGGTACACGAGGAATTCCACCGCAGCGCCGAAGAGATCCAGCATTATCTGACCCAGGGCAACCGCAGCGGGGCCCTGGAGGTCTTTCGCAAGAAGACCCTGCCCCGTTTCATCAAGTTAAGCGAACTTTTCGGGCGCTGGCTCTCCCTCCTCAGCAACCGCCAGATGGCGACCCTGGAACTCGAGAGCCGGGAAGAGGAGGAGGTCTTCATGGCCTTCGGGCCGGAACTGGAAACCGGCATCCAAGAAATAGACCAGCAACACCGCAAACTGGTGAACCTGGTCAACCGTCTCTATCGGGCGGTCAAGGCCGGAGAGGGGCAGCAGGTCCTGGGAGAGATCCTGCAGGAACTGGTAGCCTACACCGACTATCACTTCAAGACCGAGGAATATTACTTCGACCGTTATCAGTATCCCGAGGGAGAGATCCACAAGGAGATCCATCGCAAACTCACGGCCAAGGTGCTGGATTTCAAGGAAAAATTCGAAAAGGGCGAGGCCACCCTCTCCTACGATCTCCTGAACTTCCTCAAGGACTGGCTGGTCAACCACATCGGAAAGACGGATCGAAAATACGGCCCCTTCCTCCGTGAAAAGGGGGTTAAGTAGAAGCGAGCCGGCTCAGGGCTTCCCGCAGAAGGCCCTCCTCCTCGGTGGTGGGGGGCCTTCCCTCTATCTCCTGAAGGAAAAGCCGGAAGAGCCGCAGGGGATCGTGGAGATCCCCTTTTTCGATCCGGCGGATCTCCCCGGTAAGTCCCCGGAGGGCCGGAGTCTCCAGGGCCAGAAGCCCGGGAAAAACCTTCTTCAATCGCTCAAAGGCCTGGGGGATTGGGGTTTCGTCCTCCAGGATCACCTTTACGTATCCGGGGTATCCAGGCCCCCGCAGGAGCTCGGCAAAGGTGCCGCGCAGGACCCTGAGCTCCCAGGAGGAAAGGGAAATGAATTCCCGGGATAACCCTCCCTCCCCGGAAAACTCAAACATCCACACCCCCCGGGGAATCACCTTCTCGCTGAAGGACAGGGGCTAGGGGGAACCGGCATAGAAGATGTTCGGCGCCGGTTGCTGGGGCCGATGGAGATGCCCCAGAAGCACCAGATCCAGGGAGGCGAAGATCTCCGCCGGAAGGGCCTCCTCACCTCCCACCCAGAGTTCCTCCCCGGTTTCTTCCCTCTCTCCACCCTCCACCAGGATATGAGCCACCAGGATCCGGCGTTCCTTACCGGAGGGGATCCCCTGAAGTAAAATCCGCCAGAGATCCCCGAAACCCCCGGAGAACTCCGCGGGCAGAAGCCCGCGGGACTCCAGCACCTCCCGCAGCACCAGGGGAGGAAGATGGGGGACCCCGTAAACCCGGATATCTCCCAGGTCCAGAGGAGAAAAAAGAAGATCCTCACCGGTAACCAGGTGGATGCCCAGGCGGGAGAGGAGGTCGCGTCCGAAGGCCAGGCGTTCACGACTGTCGTGGTTTCCGGGAAGGAGCAGGACCCGGATGCCCTCGGCATGGAGCCGGGTCAGGATCTCGCTCAGGAGCTGCACCGCCTCGGCCGGAGGAACGGAACGATCGAAGACATCCCCGGCCACCACCAGGAGATCCGGCCGCAGGTCCCGGAGAAGCGGGCAGAATTCGGTCTCAAAGAACCGGGCCTGCTCCGCGGTGAGATGCACCCCGTAGAGGAGTTTTCCCAGATGCCAGTCCGCGGTGTGGACTATTCGCACCGTTCCTCTTCCAGTTCCCGGCGGGCGGTCTCCAGGGCCTCCCTTACCCGCTCCGGAGAGGTGCCGCCCAGGGTGCGCCTCCGGGCCACCGACCCCTCCACGGTAAGCCAGGCATAGACCTCCTGGTCTATCCTTTCACACAGGCGCTGCATTTCGGAGAGAGGAAGTTCCCAGAGTTTGAGCCCTTTTTCCTCGGCCCGGGCCACAATCCTTCCGGCCAGATGATGGGCCTCGCGAAAGGGGACCCCCTTTAACACCAGATAATCGGCCAGATCCGTGGCCGTGGTGTATCCCTCCTCAGCCATGGCCCGCATCCGTTCGGCCCGGGGACGAAGGCCCTCCACCATGAGGGCCGCCAGAGCCAGCGAGGCCCGAAGGGTGTCCACGGTGTCAAAGACCGGTTCCTTGTCCTCCTGCAGGTCGCGATTATAGGTGAGGGGAAGCCCTTTCATCACCGTAAGAAGGGCCATAAGGTGGCCGTAAACCCTGCCGGTCTTGCCCCGGATGAGTTCAGCCACATCCGGGTTCTTCTTCTGGGGCATGATGGAGGAGCCGGTGCACAGGGCATCGGGAAGATCGATGAACCCGAATTCCGGACTCATCCACAGGATGATCTCCTCGCTGAGACGAGAGAGATGCATCATGGTAAGGGCCGAGGCGAAGAGGAACTCCAGGGCGAAGTCCCGGTCCGAAACCGCATCCATGGAGTTGCGCGCGGGTTCGCGGAACCCCAGGAGCCGGGCCGCCAGATCGCGGTCCAGAGGGTAAGGGGTTCCGGCCAGGGCCGCCGCCCCCAGCGGACACACCTCCAGCCGGCGCCGAAGATCCCGAAAACGTTCCGTATCCCGCCGGAACATCTCGTAATAGGCCAGAAGATGATGGGAAAGAAGCACCGGCTGGGCGTGCTGCAGATGGGTAAACCCCGGAAGGATAAGCCCGAAGACCTCCTCGGCCTTGTTTACCAGGGCCTGCCGCAGGGCCAGCAATTCCCGCCGGATCTCCCCGGTCTCGGCCAGGAGGTAAAGCCGGAAATCCGTGGCCACCTGGTCGTTACGGCTGCGTCCGGTGTGAAGCTTTCCGGCCAGCGGCCCCACCTTCTCCCGCAGGGCCATCTCCAGGTTCATGTGTACGTCTTCCAGCTCCCTCCGGAAGACGAATTTCCCGCTCCGGATCTCCTCTTCGATCTCGCGCAGCCCCTGGGAAAGGGTCCGGGCCTCCTCCGGGCTGAGGAGCCCGGCCTCGCGGAGGACCTCCACGTGGGCCAGGTTGACCCGGATATCGTAAAGGGCCAGTCGTTGATCGAAGGAAACCGATTCCGTAAACTTCTCCACCAGTGCGTGGGTGGCCTCCCGGAAACGGCCTCCCCAGGGTTTCTTCACTCCGGCCATACGATTCGTCCTCCCACCACGGTAAGCACCGCCCGTCCGCGCATCTCCCAGCCCAGAAAAGGAGTGTTCTTGCTCTTGGAATGCAACTCTTCCTCGGTGACCACCCAGACCCGATCCGGATCGATGAGGGTGAGGTCGGCCGGGGAACCGGGCTTAAGGGTGCCTCCGGGGACCCCCAGGATACGGGCCGGATTGGTGGAGAGGAGCTCGGCCATGCGCAGAGGGGTAAGAACCCCCTCCCGCACCAGATTCAGGGTAAGGGGCACGGCGGTTTCCAGACCGACCATCCCGAAGGCCGCAGCCGGAAACTCCACTTCTTTTTCCAGGGGGCTGTGCGGGGCATGGTCCGTGGCGATGACCTGGATAAGCCCCTCGGACAGGGCCTGGCGGATGGCCAGGCGGTCGTCCTCGCTCCGGAGCGGCGGATTCACCTTGGCCAGGGTATTGTAGTCCAGGACCGCCTCTTCGGTAAGGGTGAAGTAATGGGGAGCGGTTTCCGCGGTAACCGGGAACCCGCTTTCCCGGGCCCGGCGCAGGATCTCCACCGCAGCCGCGGTGGAGACATGGGCGATATGTACGGGATAACCCACCAGGGCCGCCAGGGCTACCTCCCGAAAGACGGCCACCGCCTCGGCCTCAGCCGGGATACCCTTCACCCCGAGCCGGGCCGAGACCGGCCCCTCGTTTACCTGGCCTCCGGCGGAAAGCCCCGGATCCTCGGCATGGGAAATTACGGTGAGATCGAAGCTTCGGGCGTACTCCAGGGCCAGGCGCATGAGCCCGGAATCAGCCACCGGACGCCCATCGTCGGAGACCGCCACCGCCCCGGCCTCGCGAAGCTCCCCGAAGGGCGCAAGTTCCCTCCCTTCCTGGCCTTTGGAAATACAGGCTACCGGATAGACCCTGGCCCGACCCACCTTCCGGGCCCGATCCAGGATATACCGGGTCACCTCCGGGGAGTCGTTCGGGGGACGGGTATTGGGCATACAGGCCACCGCGGTAAACCCTCCGGCCACCGCGGCCCGCAAACCGCTTTCCAGATCCTCCTTCCATTCCTCACCGGGTTCCCGCAGATGGACGTGCATATCCACCAGCCCGGGAAGGAGCCAGCATCCCCGGGCCTCAATCACCCGCACCCCCTCCTCCACCGGGATCTCCCGGTCCAGGGCGGCGATGCGCCCCTCCTCTACCAGGAGATCCCCCTCCTGGTCCAGCCCCTGGGAGGGATCCAGGATCCGGGCTCCGCGAATAAGGAATCGCTCCGTGCTCAGAGGCCCTTCCTCCATGGTCTTTTCCCTCGCTCAGGCCTCACCGGCCTTGAGAAGCAGTAACAGCAGGGCCATCCTTACCGCCACCCCGTTTTCCACCTGTTCCAGGATAACCTGCCCGGGAAAATCCTCCAGTTCCGGGGCCAGTTCGATCCCCCAGTTGATGGGTCCGGGATGCATAAGCAGGGCGCCTTCTGCGGCCCGGGCCAGGACCCTGCGGTTCAACCCGAAAAAACGGGCATACTCGTGCCAGCTCGGGAAAAGCGGACGTCCGTGGCGTTCCTTCTGCACCCGCAGGGCCATCACCACCCCGGCCCCCTCCACGGCCTCCTCCACCCGCAAACACACCCTGGCCCCCAGGGCCTCCCGCTCCGGGGGAAGAAGCGTCCCCGGGCCGGAAACATATACCTCGGCCCCCATCTTCCGGAAGATGAGGATGTCGGAATGGGCCACCCGGCTGTGTCGAATGTCTCCGATAATGGCCACCTTGAGCCCCCGGAGATCCGGCCCTTTCCTTTCCCAGACCGTGAGAAGATCCAGCAGGGCCTGGGTGGGATGTTCGTGAAAACCGTCCCCGGCGTTGATCACCGGGATCCTTACGTGTCGGGCCACGAAATGCGGCGCCCCGGAGGCCGGATGACGAATCACGAAAAGATCCGGCCCCATGGCCATGAGGTTGCGCACCGTGTCCAGCAGGTTCTCCCCCTTCTCCAGACTGCTGCCGCGGGCCGAAAAATTCAGCACCTCCGCCGAAAGCACCTTGGCCGCCCGTTCGAAGGAAAGACGGGTGCGGGTGCTGGGTTCAAAAAAAAGATTGGCCACCACCTTGCCCCGCAGGGTGGGCACCTTGGGAATGGGACGCCGGAGAATCTCCTTAAGATTGGCCGCGGTACGAAGAATAACTTCGATGTCCTCCCGCGAAAGAGGCCCTATCTCCAGGAGGTGTCGATGGGGAAACTCTATACCCATGAGCTTATATCCCTATTTAGCCGAAACCTCCGTACCGATCAACCCGAATTTTCCGGCCTGAATAGGGACAATATAGGACATTAAAGACGATTAAGTAAAAATATCCGCCTTTTGTAGCCTCAAAACCCCGCTTTTGACTCCTAAAAAGAACAATTTCATCAGGGCCAAAAAATTTCGGGAAATGCCGGGGTTGGGTTTCGGGGCCGGACGATGAAGTCGGCAACGGAAAGGGTAAAATACGGACTCGAGGTAGCCGTGGCTGAATTCGTACACCTCCATCTGCATACCGAGTGGAGTCTTCTGGACGGGGCCCTGCGGGTGGAGGACGTGGCCCGTAAGGCCCTGGAATACAAGATGCCGGCCGTGGCCATAACCGACCACGGCAACCTCTTCGGGGTCATCCACTTCTACGAAAAGATGCGGGAGGCCGGGGTAAAACCCCTTATCGGCTGCGAGTTTTATGTGGCCCCGGGCTCCCGGTTCGAAAAGAAGGCCAAAAGCGCCCACGAGGCCGGCTACCACCTGGTGCTGCTGGCGGAAAACGAGACCGGTTATCGACATCTGTGTCGGCTGGCCACCCTGGCCCATTTCGAGGGATTTTACTGGAAACCCCGTATCGACAAGGAGCTGCTCCAAAAATACAACGAAGGGCTCATCGCCCTTTCGGCCTGTCTGCACGGGGAAATACCCGCGGCCATCCTCTCCGGCGACCGGGATCGGGCCCTGCAGCTCATCCGAACCTACAGTCGGCTCTTTCCCGGGCGTTTCTATCTGGAGATCCAGGAAAACGGGCTTCCCGAACAGAGGAAGGTCAATGAGGTGCTGATGGAGATGGCCGAACACCTGGGGCTCCCGGTGGTGGCCACCAACGACTGCCATTTCCTGTCCCCGGAGGATGCCTTCGTCCATGAGGTCCTGCTGTGTATCCAGACCGGGAAAACCCTGGACGATCCCAATCGATTCCGGTTCGAGACCGATCAGGTCTATCTGGCCTCCCCGGAGGAGATGTCCCGCCGCTTCCGGGATTATCCTCCGGAGGTCCTCACCAACACGCTGGCCATTGCCGAAAGAATCAACCTGGACCTCCGCCTGGGGGAACCCCGGTTCCCGGTCTATCCCCTTCCGCCGGGCAAAAGCTACGAGGAGGTCTTTGAGGAGAAGGCCCGGCAGGGTTTTGAGAGGCGTCTGGCCGAGCTGAAGAGCGGACCGGGGCTGGCGGCTCCGGAGAGCGAGTACCGGGAACGTCTGGACTACGAGATCGAGGTCATCAAGAAGAAGGGCTTTGCCAGTTATTTCCTTATCGTGGCCGATTTCATCGAATGGGCCCGCAGCCGGGGTATTCCGGTGGGGCCGGGGCGGGGATCGGCCGCCGGAAGCCTGGTGGCCTACGCCATGGGGATCACCAACCTGGACCCCATCCGGTACGGCCTCCTCTTTGAAAGGTTCCTCAATGTGGAACGCGAAAGCCTCCCGGATATCGATGTGGATTTCTGCATGGAGCGCCGGGACGAGGTGATCGAATACGTGCGCAACCGGTACGGAGGAGCGGAGTACGTGGCCCAGATCGCCACCTTCGGGCAGCTCAAGGCCCGGGCGGTGGTACGAGACGTAGGGCGGGCCCTGGGATTCAAACCCAAGGAGATCGATCCCCTGGCCAAACTCATCCCCGAAGGCCCCAACGTGAGTCTGGAAAAGGCCCTGGCTGCCGAACCCCGTCTCCGGGAACTGGCCGAAAAAAACGAACGGGTGGGCCAGCTCTTCGCCATTGCCCGGGTCCTGGAAGGGCTCCCCCGGCATTCCTCCACCCATGCCGCCGGGGTGGTCATCGCCGACCGGCCCCTTACCGAATATCTGCCCCTGATGAAGGGAGATAAGGGGGAAATCATCACCCAGTTCGACATGAAGGCCGTGGAAAAGATCGGCCTCATCAAGTTCGATTTCCTGGGGCTCAAAACCCTTACCATCCTGGATCGGGCGGTAAAGCTGGTACGGGAGTACCACGGGGAGGAGGTGGATCTGAACCGCATCCCTCTCGACGACCCCCAGACCTTCGAGCTTCTGCGGCGCGGAGAAACCGACGCCGTGTTCCAACTGGAATCCCCGGGCATGAAGGACCTCCTGCGGCGGCTTCAGCCCACCACTTTCAACGACCTCATCGCGGTGCTGGCCCTTTATCGGCCCGGTCCCATCGAGTCCGGCATGGTGGATCAGTACGTGGAGGTCAAACACGGACGCCGCAAACCCGACTATCTCCACCCCAAACTGGAACCCATCCTGCGCGAAACCTACGGGGTAATCCTCTATCAGGAACAGGTGATGAAGATCGCCCAGGAACTGGCCGGCTATACCCTGGGCGAGGCCGATATCCTGCGCAAGGCCATGGGCAAAAAGATCCCGGAGGTCATGGCCGAACAGCGCCAACGTTTCGTCTCCGGAGCGGTGGAACGGGGCATCGACCGCAAACTGGCCGAACACATCTTCGACCTCATGGAAAAGTTTGCGGGTTACGGTTTTAACAAGAGTCATTCCGCGGCTTATGCCCTGGTGGCCTATCAAACCGCTTATCTCAAGGCCCATTATCCTCTGTGTTACATGGCTGCGGTGCTTTCCTACGAGGCCGGTCGGGCCGAGGAGGTGATGAAATACGTAGCGGTGTGCCGGCGCATGGGGATCGAGGTCTATCCCCCGGACATCAACGCCAGCCGGGTGGAATTCGCCCTGGAGGGAAAGGGTATCCGCTACGGTCTGGCGGCGGTAAAGAACGTGGGGCAGGCCGCGGTGGAGGAAATCGTAAACGAACGCGAACGGGGCGGGCCCTTCCGGTCCTTCGAGGATTTCTGTCTGCGGATGGACCCGGGCAAGATCAACCGCCGGGTGCTGGAGGCCCTGATCAAGGCCGGGGCCTTCGATAGCCTGGAACCCAATCGGGCCTTCCTCTTTCACAACCTGGAGGCGGTGATGGATTGGGCCCACCGGGAACGCGAAGCCCGCAGCCGGGGGCAGATCTCCATCTTTGAGACCGCCGCTCCGGAGGCCCGTCCGGTCTCCGGCCCCTCCCTGCGCGAAATGCCGGACTGGCGTCCGGAGGAAAAACTCTTCCACGAACGGGAAGCCCTAGGCTTCTACCTCACCGGGCACCCTCTCTCGGTGTGGCGGGAATGGCTCTCCGCGGTGACCCCTTACACGGTCTCCAATCTGGCGCAGGCGCCGGAGGGGCGAAAGATCTATCTGGGGGCGGCCCTGGGAACGATCAAGCTCCGTACCACCCGCCGGGGCGAACGAATGGCCCTGGTCCAGCTGGAGGACGGGGAATCCGTGGTGGAGGCGGTGGTCTTTCCCGAGGCCTACCGACGGGCCGCGGAGATACTGGAGGAGGGACGCCTGGTCCTGGTCCGGGGCACGGTGGAAAAGGAGGAGGGAGGGGTGCGCCTCCTGGCCGAAGATATCCGTCCCCTGGACGAAGCCCCCAAGCTTCTCAAGGGGCGGGTCCTCCTGCGGCTGCGGGCCGAAGGGCTTCCGGCCCGCGATTTTCAGGCCCTGCGCGAACTTCTATCCTCCAGCCCGGGAAGCTGCGAGGTCCACCTGGAGCTGATCTTTCCGGAAGGTGAGGTCCGGGTGGATCTCAACGGGAGCCTGCGCATCGCCCTCCACCCGGAACTGATTCGCGAAACCCGCCGTTTCCTGGGAGACCGCCTCCTGGGCTTCCGGCTGGAATAGAACCAGGCCCCCCTTTAGCCGGTGTACTCCGAGAGATCGAGTTCCGAAAGATCGGCCACACGCAGGAAAAGTCGGGCCAGGGATTGAAGCAGGGCCAGACGGTTCTCCCTCAGGGCCTGATCCTCCACCATGACAAAGACCCGGTCGAAGAACCGGTCGATGGGTTCCTTAAGGGCGGTGAAGGCCCGCAGGGCCTCCTCATAACGCCGCTCGGAAAGCAGCGGCTCGACCTCCTCTTTCACCCGGAGATAGGCCTCCCAGAGGGTCTTTTCCTCGGGTTCCCCGAAGAGATCCTCCCGCACCTGGTACTCCCGCTCCAGCTTCTTCACCATATTCATGACCCGCTTGAAGGCCACGGCCAGGGCCGCAAAATCCGGACTTTCCCGCACCGCATGGAGGGCCGAGAGCCGGGCCAGGGCCTCGGTGGGGTCATCGGCCCCTACCCTGAGCACCGCACGAACCTCATCCTGGGGAAACCCCATGGCTACAAGCTCCCCCTCCAGCCGCCGCCGAACGAACCCCAGGATCTCCTCGAGCACCTCCTCCTTGTCCTCCCGGAAGAAACCCTGCCTTTCCAGGAGCCAGAGCACAAAGGTGAAAAGATCCCGCAGGGAAAGCTCCAGCCCATGGCGTAACACCGTGCGCAGGAGACCGTAGGCCGCCCTCCGCAGACCGTAGGGATCGGAGGCCCCGGTGGGCCTTTCCCCCACGGCGAAAAACGCTCCCACGGTATCGGCCTTATCCGCCACGGAGAGCACGATCCCCACCGGGGTCTCGGCCACCCGTTCCTCGGCCCCCCGGGGAAGATACTGTTCCAGAAGGGCTTCCGCCACCTCCGGGGATTCCCCGTCCTTCAGGGCGTAAATACGCCCCATCTCTCCCTGAAGGGTGGGGAACTCCCCCACCACCTCGGTAACCAGATCGGCCTTGGAGAGTTCCGCGGCGCGCTGGGCCAGTTCCTTCTTTTCCGGGAACCAGAGCCCGGCCAGATACCCGCAAAGGGACCGCAATCTCTCGGTCTTGTCCGCCAGGGTCCCCAGCCGGGTATGATAGACCACCCCCGAAAGCTCCTGCACTCTTTCGGCCAGAGGGACCTCCAGATCCCGCTGCCAGTAAAACCGGGCATCCTCCAGCCGGGCCCTCAGCACCCGCTCGTGTCCTTCGCGAAGGATCTCCGGACGACGCGGCCGATTATTGTTCACCGCCACGAACACCGGAAGCAAACGCCCCTCGGCATCCCGCACCGCGAAATAACGCTGATGTTCCCGCATGGCGGTGACAATAAGGGCCTCGGGAAGTTCCAGATACTCCCGCGGAAATCTACCGGCCAGAGCAAAGGGATACTCCACCAGGTGCGCGTTTTCGCGTAACAGATCCTCGTCCTCCTCCGGGAACCCTCCGGCCTCCCGGGCGGCCTTAAGGACCTCCTCCCGGGTGCGGGAAACCCTCTCCTCGGGATCCACCAGCACATAGGCCCGGTGAAGGATATCCCGGTATGCGCGGGGATGCCCTATCTCCAGGGGCTGCGGGGCCAGGAAACGATGCCCCCGGGTGAGGCGACCGGCCTTAACCCCGGCCACCTCCAGAGGAATGGCTTCCTCGCCGTAGAGGACCACCAGCCAACGGATGGGACGGGCAAAGACGAAATCCTGATCCCCCCAGCGCATACGCTTGGGAAAGGGCAGCCGTTTGAGGAGTTCGGTGAGGATTTCCGGGAGGATCTCCCGGGTGGCCCGTCCGGGAATTCTCCTTTCCACGAAGAGGTATTCCCCCCGCGGGGTCTTTTTGACCCGAATCTCGGAAAGATCCACCCCCTGTTTGCGGGCAAACCCCAGGGCTGCGGGAGTGGGTTTGCCCTCCGGATCGAAGGCTATCCGCCGGGGAGGTCCCTGGATCTCCTCCACCCGGTCGGGCTGGCGTTCGGAAAGCCCGGCCACCAGGAGCGCAAGCCGGCGCGGGGTACCCAGGGTCCGGATCTCCTCAAAGGCAAGGTCGGCCTCGCGAAAAGCCCTCTCCGCCTCCTCGGCCAGGGACCGGAGTGCCGGTTCGATGAAACGCGCCGGAAGTTCCTCGCAACCCACCTCAAAAAGGAGATCCCTCGCCATTCCCTCCTCCCCTAGGCCGCTTTCTTCAAGCATCGGTCTTCCCTTTTCATCCCGCGGCACACTCCTTATCCGGAATAGAGTTCACCTCTGTTGCCTGAGCCAGGCCTCGGCACTGCGCTTGGCCAGCGCCCGGACCCGGGCGATGTAGGTGGTGCGCTCGGCCACGGAAATGGCCCCCCGGGCATCGAGCAGATTGAAGATATGGGAACACTTGATGGTACAGTCGTACCCCGGAAGGGCCAGCCCCAGTTCCAGAAGACGCAACCCCTCCCTCTCGTAACGGTCGAAGAGTTCCCGCAGCATGGCGGTATCGGCTTCCTCAAAGTTATAGATGGAATATTCCACCTCGGACCGGTGGTAAAGGTCCCCGTAGGTGAAACGTTCGTTCCAGCGCAGATCAAAGACATTGTCCACCTTCTGCAGGAACATGGCCAGGCGCTCCAGACCGTAGGTGATCTCCACCGTTACCGGACGGCACTCGAACCCTCCCACCTGCTGGAAATAGGTAAACTGGGTGATCTCCATCCCGTCGAGCCAGACCTCCCAGCCGAGCCCCCAGGCCCCCAGGGTGGGACTTTCCCAGTCGTCCTCCACGAAACGGATATCGTGGTCCGCGGGATCTATACCCAGGGCGGAAAGGCTCTCCAGATAGATCTCCTGGATATCCTCCGGGGAGGGCTTGATCACCACCTGATACTGGAAATAATGCTGAAGGCGATTGGGGTTTTCCCCGTAGCGGCCGTCGGTGGGCCTGCGACAGGGTTCGGGATAGGCTGCGGCCCAGGGCTCCGGCCCCAGGGCCCGGAGAAAGGTGGCCCAGTGAAAGGTGCCGGCCCCTACCTCCATGTCGTAGGGTTGAAGGACCAGACACCCCTTCTCCGCCCAGAAGGCATTGAGCCTGGCGATCAGATCCTGAAAGTACATCCTCTTCCTCCGCGTTTTAACCGAGAACCCTACTATTTTCCATGTTTTTGGAAATTTCTCAAGTTCTCTTCCGTCCCCCGGTCCCGAAAGAGAGGATCCACCCCTCGGAAATCCCGCCGGAGCTATTATAATCCTCGGTAATGCAGGTACGGATCAAGACCCGAAGGCTTAAGACCCGGCTGGAAAACCTGGCCGTGGTGCTGGTGGAGACCCTCTATCCGGAGAACATCGGTTCCGCGGCCCGGGCCTGTGCCAATTTCGGGGTCTCGCAGCTCATCCTGGTGCGCCCCCGGGATCTCCATCCCGAAAAGATGCGGGCCATGGCCACCAGAAGCGGACTTCCCATCCTGGAGGGGATGAAGATCTATGATGATCTGGTCTCCGCGCTCTCGGATTTCAACTATGTGGTGGGGACCACCGCCCGGCTGGGAAAACAGCGCAAGGTCCACGAGACCATCCGCGAGATCGTCCCTCGCCTGGTGGATCTATCCCAGGAGAACCGCATCGCCTTCCTTTTCGGAAACGAGAAATGGGGGCTCACCAACGAGGATCTCTATCACTGCCACACCGTGGTCACCATCCCCACCACCGAGGCGGCCAGCCTCAATGTGGCCCAGGCGGTGGTCATCGTACTCTATGAAATGTTCTGCGCCTCCGCGGAGGTGGAGCTTCCCAAACCCCGTCTGGCCACGGTAAAGGAACTGGAGATCATGTACGAGATCATCCGCGAGACCCTGAAGCGCATCGATTATATCCCCCACCAAAACGAGACCCTCTGGATGACCACGGTGAGACGCTTCCTCTCCCGCCTGGACCTCACCGCCCAGGAGGTAAGGGTCATCCAGGGTTTCTGCAAACAGCTCCTCTGGGCCCTGGAGAACCGGGGAAAAGCCCGGCCTCCGGCCGAGAAAACCCCTTCTTGACAGAAGGGGCCGCATTCTTTAGCCTCCCATAGGGGGCCAAAATGCGAAAAAAGGATTCCTGGCTCCGTCTCCATCTAAAAGTCTGGGGGCTCTCCGGAATCGCGGCGCTAGTCCTTTACGCAGGAGTATTCTTCATCCCATGGGGTACGCCCCTTTCCCGGGTGGGATGCGGAGCCTGGATGGTATTTGTGATCGCCCTGGCCTTCTTCCATCTCTATTCCGGAGAATCCCGCAAAGACAGCCCCCACACCACCTTTGAGAAGGCCCAGGTCCGAAGGGCCATTCTGGTGAGCTTCCTCTTCATCTTCTTTGCCCTCCTGGGAATCGGAGATAAAATCCAGCTCACCCCTAATACCCTTCTCGCCCGCCTCCTTTCCCATTTTGACCTTTACTTACTGGTGATTCTGGGCTTCTATTTCGGGGGCAAGGCCCTGCGGGAGGGCATCCAGGCCTGGAAGGACTCTTCGCGTACCCCCTGAGGCCGGATGATCCTGGAAAAAACCCCGAATCGGACCTAAATTCTAGGTATGGCCCGGATAAAGTTTCTGGGCACCGCCGGGGCCCGTTACGTGGTGGCCCGACAGCTCCGGGCCTCGGGAGGGGTTTATATAGAGGAAGCCGGAACCCGTCTCCTTCTGGATCCCGGCCCCGGAACCCTGGTCTATATGGCCCGCGAGAAACTCCGTCCGGAAAAACTTCACGGCCTCATCGTCACCCATGTCCACCTGGACCACTCCGCGGACCTCAATATCCTGGTGGATGCCATGACCGAAGGGGGCCTCAAACGGCGGGGAAAGGTCTTCCTGCCCCGGGAGGGCCTTTACGGAGAAAACGCCATCCTGCTCCCCTACCTGCGCCCCTATACCGAAGAGATCCAGATCCTGGTCCCTCAACAGGAATATCGTCTGGGGGATCTGGTCTTCCGCACCTCAGTGCGACATCATCATCCGGCCGAAACCTACGGAATCATCCTGGAACTTTCCGGAAAGAAGGTGGGGTTCGTGGTGGACACCCTCTATTTTCCAGGGCTGCTTGAAAGTTATCGCGGCTGTCAGATCCTGGTCCTCAACGTGGTGCGCTATAAACCCCATCCCTCGCCCCAGGTCCAGCATCTCTGTGTGGCCAATGTCAAGGAAATCCTGGAAAAACTGCGGCCGGAAAAGGCGGTGCTTACCCATTTCGGAATGACCATGATCCGGGCCAACCCCAAACAGGTGGCCCAGAAACTCTCCCGGGAGACCGGGGTGCCGGTTACCGCCGCCTGGGACGGTATGGAACTGGAAATTTAGAGGATAAACCGGGAAAGATCCAGGTCGGTGGCGATATCGGCCAGTTTTTCCCGCACATAGGCCCCGTTGATCACCACCCGGGTGGGAGCGATATCCGGAGCGCTAAAGGAAATCTCCTCCAGGAGCTTTTCCATGACCGTGTAAAGCCTGCGGGCCCCGATGTTCTCGGTGCGTTCGTTGACCTCGTAGGCGATCCGGGCGATCTCCCGAAGACCATCCTCGGTAAACTCCAGCTCCACCCCCTCGGTGGAAAGAAGGGCCTGATACTGCTTAACCAGCGCATTTTCCGGCTCGGTGAGGATGCGAACAAAGTCCTCCTGGGTCAGGGGCTTGAGCTCCACCCGGATGGGGAAACGCCCCTGCAACTCGGGGATGAGGTCCGAGGGTTTGGCCACGTGGAAGGCCCCGCTGGCAATGAAGAGAATATGATCGGTGCGCACCATCCCGTAGCGGGTGTTTACCGTGGTGCCCTCCACGATGGGGAGAAGATCCCGCTGGACCCCTTCCCGGGAGACATCCGGGCCATGGCCCTCGCCCCGGCTGGCGATCTTATCGATCTCATCGATGAAGATGATCCCGCTGGTTTCGGTCCGGTGGATGGCCTCCCGGGTGACCTTCTCCATATCGATGAGTTTTTCCGCCTCGGTCTTGGTAAGGATCTCCAGCGCCTCCCGGACTTTTACCCGACGGCGTTTCTGTTTGCGGGGAAAGAGGCTGCTCATCATCTCCCGCAATTGCTGTTCGATCTCCTCCAGGCCGGTGGCGGCAAATACCTCCACCATGGGAGCCGGGGGACGGGTCTCCACATCCAGTTCCACGTAGCGTTCATCCAGGACCCCGTCTCTGAGCATCCGCCGGAATTTTTCCCGGGTTTCGCTATCTCCCTCCGGACGCTGAGGGGTTACCGGGATCAGAAGATCCAGGAGCCTTTCCTCGGCCAGCTTCCGGGCCCTTTCCCGCACCCGTTCCTCTTCCTCGGCCCGAACCATCTGCACGGCGATATGGGTGAGATCCCGGACCATGGACTCCACGTCCCGCCCCACATAACCCACCTCGGTAAACTTGGTGGCCTCCACCTTCAGAAAAGGGGAACCGGAAAGCCGGGCCAGACGCCGGGCGATCTCGGTCTTCCCCACTCCGGTGGGACCGATCATGATGATGTTCTTGGGATAGATCTCGTCCCGGAGAGGAGGGGGCACCTGCTGCCGACGCCAGCGATTACGCAGGGCTATGGCCACGGCCTTCTTGGCCTCCTCCTGGCCTACAATATATTTGTCCAGTTCGGTGACGATTTCCCGGGGAGTAAGGTTCTTCATAGTTCCTCAACCGTGATGTTCTGATTAGTATAGACGCAGATCTCACCGGCGATACGCAGGGCCTCTTCGGCGATCTCCCGGGCGGAAAGGTCGGTATTCCGCAGAAGGGCCCGGGCCGCCGCCAGGGCCATAGGCCCTCCGGAACCAATGGCCAGGACCTCCTCGTCCGGCTCGATTACGTCTCCGGCCCCGGAGATAAGGAGCATGCTCTGCCGATCGCAGGCGATGAGCAGGGCCTCCAGTCGCCGGAGAAGCTTGTCCGTGCGCCAGTCCTTGGCCAGCTCCACCGCCGAACGCACCAGATGCCCGCTGTATAACTCCAGCTTCTTTTCCAGGCGCTCAAAAAGGGTCAGGGCATCGGCGGTGGAACCGGCGAAACCCACCAGCACCTGCCCTTTATAGAGCCGCCGTACCTTGCGGGCCCCGTGTTTGATGACCGTCTCGCCCAGAGTGACCTGTCCGTCCGCCGCCAGGACCACCTTCCCCTTGCGACGAACCGCCACTACCGTGGTTCCCTTAAACATACTGCTAATCCTTATCACACTGGGACCTTTTAGCAAGGGCCCGGGGATGGGCCTGATCATAGACCCGGGCCAGACGGGAAAAATCCAGATGGGTATAACGCTCGGTGGTGGTGAGACGACTGTGCCCCAGCAGTTCCTGAATACTTCGCAGATCTGCCCCGGACTCCAGGAGGTGCGTGGCAAAGGAATGCCGCAGGGCATGGGGATGGACCTGGGAAAGCCCCACCCTGCGGGCCTGAGCTTTTACCAGCCGCTGGAGACTCCGGGGGGAAAGAGGGCCGCCGCGGTGGTTGATCAGTAAATAATCGTGTTTCTGCCCCCGGGCCAGGAGCCAGGCCTCGCGCAGGGGAAGATAGGCCGCCAGGGCCTCCACCGCCTTGCGGGTCAGGGGCACCAGACGCTCTTTCCTCCCCTTGCCCCGAACCCGAAGCAGCCGGATCTCCAGATGGATCTGGGAAAGCCTCAAATCGCACAGCTCCGAGGCCCGAAGCCCCGAACCGTAAAGAAGCTCCAGGGCCACCCGATCCCGAAGGGACCAGAGATCTCGCCCCTGCTCCGCGCTCCGGAGCATGGCCAGGGCCTCGTCCACGGTGAGCACCCGGGGAAGATCCCGGGGCTGTTTAGGACTCGCCAGCGCCAGGAGACGGGTCTGGCGCAGATACCCCCGCCGGAGGAGAAAACGGTAAAAACTCTTCACCGCCGAAAGCTTGCGGGCCTGGGTGCGGGAGGAATTCCCCTTCCGCCGGAGATGAACCAGGAAACCCCGCAGGTCCAGAAGATCTACCTCCTCGAGAGGCTTCTGCACAAAGTCCAGAAAATCCCGCAGATCCCGCCGATAGGCCCGTACGGTATGCGGGGAGTAATCTTTTTCGGTGGCCAGATAATTCAGGAAACGTGAAAGATATTCCTCACTCATCCGCTGCCGCCTGTTTCAGGACTCGTTCCAGATCCCGCAGCCGAAAGGGTTTGGGAAGATAATAAAATTCTCCCAGTCCGGACAGGGCCTGACGGACTGTCTCCTCATTATAACCCGAAACGATCACCAGCTTGAGATCCGGGAAACGTTCCTTGATCTCCCGAATAAAACTCAGGATCTCCCCGCTGCGGGTTCGAATGTCGGAGACGAGCACCGCGGGTCTGAGTCCACCCTCCAGCCGCTGACGGGCCTCAAAGATCCCCCGGGCCAGATGCGGCCGATACCCCAGAAATTCCAGCATTTCGCGCAGGGTCTCCAGGAGATGGGGTTCCTCCTCCAGCACCAGGATCTCCGGCCCCGGAGCCGGGATCGGCCTTTTCTCTTCCGCCTCCACCAGGGGAAGATAGATCTTGAACACCGTCCCTCGCCCCAGGACACTGGAAACGGCGATATGACCTCCGTACTGT
>NZ_WFVX01000166.1:0-3093 GCF_015491435.1 Thermosulfurimonas sp. | reverse complement strand
ATTTTCCATAGGCTCGACCTCCGGCAGGAGAATTCGAGCCTATGGTTTTACCAGGAGGGGGTGACATTTTGGCTTTGCAATTAGGGGTGACAAAATCGCCTTGCAGTAACAGTGGCCCTTTTTCTGCGGTTGACAGGGTAAAACCCCTTTATATCCTGAGAGGGAAATGAAAGCGGGTTTGCGCGTGCTTATCGTAGAGGACGAACCGGATGTGGCCGAACTGGAACGTCTGGCCTTCGAAAGGGAAGGGTTTCGGGTGGAGGTGGCGGATTCGGCAGCCCGGGCCCTGGAACGCTTACGTTATGCCGTTCCGGATCTGGTGATCCTGGATCTGATGCTTCCGGATCTGGATGGGCTGGAGATCTTGAAGTATTTGCGTTTCAGGGAGGAGCTTTCCGGGGTGCCGGTTATTGTGGTTTCGGCCCGGGGGGAGGAGGTGGACCGGGTGCTGGGGTTCGAGCTCGGGGCCGACGATTATGTGGTCAAGCCCTTCAGTCCGCGGGAACTGGTGCTCAGGGCCAAAGCGGTGCTGAAGAGGGTACGCCGTCAGGAAGGACCCAGGGTCCTTACCTATGGCCCTCTGGTGCTTTATGAGGATCAGTTCCGGGTGGAGGTGGAGGGCCAGGAGGTGAAACTCACCCCCACGGAGTTCCGGTTGCTGGCCACCCTGCTCTCCGCCCCGGGGAAGGTCTTTTCCCGGGAGGTCCTGCTGGATAGGGTCTGGGGTTACCAGTACGAAGGTTATGCCCGGACCGTGGACACCCATATCAAACGTCTGCGTAAGAAACTGGGCTCAGCCGGCAAGTGGATCGAGACGGTCTGGGGTGTGGGTTATCGGATAAGATCCCTGCATGCTTGAATGGATCCTTTTTCCCCTGCTGCTGGTTCTGGCTTATTTTCTGGGATACAGGTCTCGCCGGAGGCTTTTTCCCGGTGCCAGGGGGGAGGATCAGCCGGTACCGCAAGGAACCGGGCTTCCGACCGAGGGTGAGGCCGGGGAGAGGGGATACTGGGAGGTCTGGCCCTGGCCCGAGGCCCTAGTGGATAAGAACCGGCACCTGCAGGCCCTTACCCCTTCCCTGCGCCAATGGTTTCCCTCCCGGGAGCCCTCCAACCTTCTCGAACTTCCCTTCCCCGGGCTGGTGGAGTTTCATGGCGAACTTTTTGAGAAGGGTTTTTCCCGGCTGGAATTCGAAAGGGAGGGGCGATGGTGGCGGCTCGAAGGGCGGAGGATAAGTCCGGACCTGGCGGCTCTGCGTCTCCTGGAGGTGACCAGGGAGAAGGAACTGGCGCAGAAAAACCGCCTCATCTCCGCCACCCTGGCCCATGAATTCCGCACCCCCCTCACCGCCCTGAGGGGCTATGTGGAGACCCTGGAGGATTTTCTGCCCTCCGGGGACCTTCCCCGCAAGGCCCTTTCGGCTCTCAAGGAGCATACCGACCGGCTGACCCGTCTGGTGCGGGATCTTCTTTTCTTTTCCTCTCTGGAGAGAATGGAGGCCAGCGGGGGGGAACCCCTGGAGATAAGGTCCCTGGCGGAGACCGCGGTGGAGCTTATGGCCCCCCTGGCTCAGGGGAAGAAAGTGCGGTTTAATCTCTCTGGACCCGAGGGGTTATGGATTCAGGGCGATTATGATCATCTGGTTCAGGCCCTGACCAAGGTCCTGGAGAATGCTCTGCGTTTTTCCCCGCCCGGGGGAAGTATTCGGGTGGAATGGGGAAGAAGAGACGGGGAGATCTTTTTGAGGGTCCGTGATGAAGGCCCCGGGGTGCCGGAGGAGTATCGGGAACGAATCTTCGAACCCTTTTTCCGGCTGGGTAAAGGGCCGGGGCTGGGATTGGGGCTAGCCCTGGCCCGGCGTATCGCCGAGATCTACCGGGGTCGGCTCCTCCTGGAGCCCACGGAAAAGGCAGCTTCTTTCGTCTTTCTGTGGCCCGAAAAAGTCCTCTCTCCGTCACAAAAGGTTCACAATTTTTCGGAAGAATAGAACCCGAAAAAAACAGGGAGGTGCAGGGATGCGCAGATTGATCCTGGTAGGGTTGGTATGGATGTTGCTGTGGGGAGCGGTGGTTTGGGCCGGGGAGATTACCCTCCTCGGAGCCGGGGCCACCTTTCCTTATCCCCTCTATTCCAAATGGTTCTACATCTATCATCAGAAAACCGGGGTAAAGGTGAACTATCAGTCCATAGGTTCCGGGGGAGGGATCCGGCAGATCCTGGCCCGTACGGTGGACTTCGGGGCCTCGGACGCCCCCATGAACGACGAGGAACTCGCCAAGGCCCCTGCGCCGATCCTCCACCTCCCCATGACCATCGGGGCGGTGGTCATCTCTTATAATCTCCCCGGGGTGCCCTCGGGGTTGAGGCTCACTCCGGAGGTCCTGGCGGATATCTTCCTGGGAAAGATCAAGCGATGGAACGATTCCCGGATCACGGAGGTGAATCCGGGAAAGAGGCTTCCGGCCCTTCCCATAGTGGTGGTGCATCGTTCCGATGGTTCCGGCACCACTTATAATTTCACCTATTATCTTTCCCGCGTTAGCCCGGAATGGAGAAAGCGGGTGGGTTACGGTAAGGCCGTGCGCTGGCCCGCAGGGATCGGGGGCAAGGGAAACGAGGGGGTTACCGGGTATCTGAAACAGCTTCCCGGGGCCATCGGGTACATCGAACTGGCTTATGCCTATCAGAACCGGCTTCCGGTGGCGGCCATACGCAACCGGGCCGGGAGATTCGTCCTTCCCACCCTGAAGAGCATCTCCGCTGCGGCTAGAACCCACATTCCGCCGGACACTCGGGTGCTCATCGCCGACACCGATGCCCCGGATGGCTATCCCCTTTCGGCCCTGACCTGGATCCTGGTGTATAAGGAACAGGCCTACGGAGGGCGTTCCTTTGAGCGGGCCAAGGCCCTGGTGGATCTTCTCTGGTGGTGCGTGCATGAAGGACAGGCCTACAATGAATCGCTCCTTTACGCCCGGCTTCCGGAAAACGTGGTTCGTATCGATGAGAAGTTGATCTGTTCCATCACCTATCGGGGAAAACCCATCCGCAGGTGCAAGTAAAGTTTCCGGGCCGGAGCGTGTTTTTAAGGT
>NZ_WFVX01000165.1:0-8969 GCF_015491435.1 Thermosulfurimonas sp. | reverse complement strand
GGAGGAGGTAGCTTTCGCCGGAGAGATCCTGAACCACTGGCGTTCCTCCCTCATGGAGGGGGTCTTTCCCCTGAAGCTCCTCAAGGGCAGGGGGCTGTGGGCCCGCTTTTTCGGTAAGGTTGCTCCCAAGCTCCAGGGACCGCTGGCGGAAAAAAGCGAACGGGAACTCCAGAAGATGGTCTTTAAGACCAATAAACCCCTTACCAGCGAAAAGAAACTCATCCTCCTCTGGAAGGAGGAACAATCCCTGGCCCTTCTGGCCGAAGACTTCAAGGTCATCAGTCTGGACCCGGATCTGGAATGGGGGCCGGCTGACCCGCCCTTCCTGGGCAAAACCCTTCTTGACAATACCGAAGCTTACCTTTTTTCTTTAAATCAGAAGGGTTAAGCCGCCATGCTGGACCAGGAACTGAAGGCCTATATCCAGAATCGTCTGAAGGAAGCCGAACTTTACGCCAAACAGGGCCTGGTGGACGAGGCCCTCGAGGTTTACCGGGAGCTCCGCAATCTGGTCTCCGAGGAGGAAAACGGCATTAAAAGCGAGATCCAGAAACGTATTCTGGAGCTGGAAGCCTTCAAGGGAGTAATCTCCGAAGACCTGGGACTAGAGGAAAGCACCCCCTATGAGGAACGTCTTAAAAAGGCCCGCATATTAAAAGACGGGGCCTTCTACCAGCAGGCCATTAAGATCCTGGAAGAGCTTCTGGAAGAACGCCCCAGTCTGGAGGTTTATCGTCTTCTGGCGGAATGCCTGGAGGCCCTGGGTCAGTTCGAAAGGGCCGCCGGGATCCTCAAACGGGCCCTTAAGGAACTGACCCTTTCCCCGGAAACCCGCGATGAACTCATCACCCTGAAGAGCAAGCTGGCGGAATATCTGGAAAAAGCCTATGAATTCGAGGAAGCCCTGCGCATTTACGAGACCCTTCTTGAGGAACGCCCGGAAGATCGGGAATCCCTGGAAGAAAAGGTGGATTTTCTTCGCAGTATCCTGGGTTCATGCGGACGGTTGAAGTTCCTGCTCAAGAAAAAGGTCATCACCCCCTCCATCTGCAAGGAAGCCGCGGAAATAGCCAAGGAAAAGGGAGCCAGTGTGGAATACGTCCTGATCGATAAGTTTCACATCCCCAAGGACAAGATCGGGGAAGCCCTTTCCCGGTACTATAACACCCACTTCTGGGAATTCTCCGAACGGGATCTGAAGGATAAACCCTCCTGTCTGGAGGGAGTCAAGGAATCCTTTCTCCGGCAACTGGTAGTGGCTCCCTGGGAAGAAGATGGACACATCTTCCTCATCACCAATGATCCCTTCGACTGGGACAAGATCGAACAGGCCAAAAAGATCCTCAATCTCAAGGACGTCGGGGTTCTGGTAGGCATCAAGGAGGACATCCTTAACCTCCTGGACTACTACTACGGCAAATTAAGTTACTTCCAGCCCCCGGAGGGTACCGAACTGGAGCTCATTCCCGAGGAGGAGGAAACCGAGGAGGAAGAGGCCCTCCCCGAGGATCAGGAAAGTGTGGTGGTTCAGCTGGCCAACTATATCCTGGAGGAGGCCTATAACCGGGGGGCCTCGGACATCCATGTAGAAAGCCTCACCGGCCGCCGGGGGGCCCAGATCCGGTTCCGCATCGATGGGGAATGCATCCCCTTCCAGACCGTTCCTTATTCCATGAAACGGCCCCTGGTCTCCCGTTTCAAGATCATGGCCGGGCTGGACATAGCCGAAAAACGTCTGCCTCAGGATGGAAAGATCAAGTTCCGCACCCGGGCCGGAAAGGTCTTTGAGGTGCGGGTAGCCACCATTCCCACCATCGAAAACAACGAAGACGTGGTTATGCGTATCCTGGGCGGGGTCCAGGCCCGCACCCTGGAGGAAATAGGTCTGCTGCCGGAGGTACGGGAACGTTTTCAGCAACTCCTGGAGATGCCCTACGGGCTGATCCTGGTGGTAGGGCCCACCGGTTCGGGTAAGACCACCACCCTGCATGCGGCCCTGCACTACATCAATCGTCCCAACAAGAAGATCTGGACCGCGGAGGATCCGGTAGAAATCGTTCAGGAGGGGTTGCGCCAGGTCCAGGTCAAGCCCAAGATCGGGCTCACCTTTGCTCGGGTGCTGCGGGCCTTTCTCCGGGCCGACCCCGATGTGATCATGATCGGCGAAACCCGCGACGAGGAGACCGCTCACACCCTGATCGAGGCCTCCCTTACCGGACACCTGGTCTTCTCCACCCTGCATACCAACAGTGCCCCGGAAACGGTAACCCGGCTCCTGGGAATGGGGATCGACCCCTATAATTTCGCCGATGCCCTGCTGGGGGTACTGGCCCAGCGGCTGGCCAAACGTCTGTGTCCGGACTGCAAGGAACCCTATACCCCCACCGAAAAGGAGATCCAGGAATTGATCTTTGAGTACGGCCAGCATCCCCTAAGGCCCCTCACCGAAGAAGAGGTCCGGAAAGCCACCCTCTTCCGACCGGTGGGCTGCAGCCGCTGTAATCACACCGGATACCGCGGGCGGGTGGCCATCCACGAACTCCTGGTCCCCAATGACGAACTGCGGGAGCTCATTGTAAAGGCCGCTCCGGTGCACGAGATCCGTGAGGCGGCCATGCGTAACGGCATGTACACCCTCAAACAGGACGGAATCCACAAGGTTCTTGCCGGAGAGACCGACCTCAAACAGGTACGGGCGGTCTGCGTACGCTAATCCCGGAGCTCGGTTATTCTGCGGGCGGTATCCTTATCTATGCGGTAAAGATAGGGAGACCTGCGCAGGAAATAATCCTTCCCCTGCCGGGAAAGGATCAGGGTGTAGGTGTGTAACCGGGTCCGCACCACCAAATGTCCCATCTCCCGGGTTTTCTTTTCGGGCGATACCACCTCCTGAGCCATAAGCGGAAAAAGAATACGTAGTTTTCTCTCCGCCTCGCCGGCGGAAATCTCTTTTTCCTTCCCCCGGAATCTTAATATCCAGCCTTTTTTCTTCCGCCTGAGTATATAGACCTCTTTGCCCCCGGAGGAAAAACTCACCTCCTCCACCTCGGAAAGGGCCGGATTGAGGATACTCAGGTCCACCCAGGAGGAGACGGCGGGCAGAGCCGGCTTTTCCTTCCAGATGGCGAATCGAGCCAGGAGATTTTCCGGAACCAGAAATACCCTCTGTTCCCCTTCCAGGCGCACAAAGGTACTATCCCAATAGGGGCCGCGTTTACCCACCAGAAGATGGAAGAGTCTGTGTTTCTCCCGGAAGCCCGCCAGATGAAGGGCCGCCTTTTCGGTGAGGGAAAACTCGGCCAGATAGGACGCCCCCCGAACCCTCTCCTCCCCGGAGAGCTGGGAGAGACGGGTAAGGAATTCCCGCACCAGGGATTCCTTGGCCGGACGGGGAAAATTCTCCCTGGGGGAGGGCCCCCATACCTCCCAGTGTCCGTTTCGGAAGACGATTCGCAGGACCTTGTCCGGCTCGGATCCCAGCCACACCCGCAACTCATCGGCCTGAGCCCAGCTCTTCTTCCCCAGCCGTACCATCAGGGCCTCCCTGACCCCGGGAGGCTGCTGGGCCCGCTGAATCACCATATACATGAGGACCAGAATAACCAGAAGCCCGCTGAGCAGAAAAAGATTACGCGGACTCACCCCGGACCTCCCGATAGAATCGCTGCCGTCGATAACGCCGACGCCAGAAGATAAACCCTCCCAGGATCATCCAGAAAAAGGCCGGACCCAGAACCGTGACCAGGCGCCAGAAAAGGGCCGCGGTCTCGGAGACCGGCGGAAGATAACGGATGGGCTTGAGCTTGGCCCGCAGCGAAAGGAGCTCTCCTCCCAGGGCCATGCTTTCCACCGCATTGGCCAGGAAAAGGGCATTGTCAAAGATATCGATAATACCATCGGCGAACATGGCCCCGGACCCCACCACCAGAAGACGCCCCTTTCCGGATGAACCCCCGGAAGACGGCAGGGCCTTCTTTTTCCGGGGGGATTTCTTTTCCCCGGGCCAGGGAGGAGGAACCCCGTTAAAGGGAAGAGGAAAATGCCCCTGCAGTAAAACCGCCAGGGGATAGGAACGGAGCGATCCGGAGGGACGAAGGTCCTCCGGAGCCAGGGCCCCGAAATCCACCTTTCTTGTCCAGGCCTGAGAGGAGGAGCGAAAAAGGACTTCGCTCCTTAATCCCAGCTTCTTTATCTTCGGAGTCTCGAGCTGCAGGGGACTTCCCCACAGATAAAGCAGGGCATTCAACCCCCGCGTAAGCGGAGAGGATGGATCCATCTGCGGCGGCAGGATCTGAACCTGCATGGGGAAGTTTACCGGAATATGAACTATGGCCCGGAAGATCCCCATCTCCCTTTCCTGGGACATGGCCATGGTTACCATCTGGCGATCCAGGAGCACCCGATCCTCGATACGCAGACCGTAGGTGGAAAGAAGCCTGTTTATGGAAAGATCCTGAGGAAGCGGGGTGGCCAGGATCTTTCCCTCCGGACTGGATTGATAGGAAAACCGGGCGACCGAGGCCGCCACCAGGACCGAACCACCCTGATGGAGAAATTTACCGATCTCAAAAAGCTGTCGATCGTTCAATTTGCCCGGGGAGAGCAGGATCAGAAGGCGGGTTCCCTTGGGCAGGCCGTTATTACGGGTAAGGGGGGTGCCCTTTACCTGGAGGTTCAGGTCTCGCAGGATCTTCCTCACCGTCTGATAACTTACGGAAAAAGAAGGGGCCCCGGTAAAAAGGGCCACTACCGGCTTCCGGGACAGGGTGAGCCGGTAAATGCGGGAGACCAGATCGTATTCCAGGGTGGAAAGGGAATCCGGGACTACCTGGGGGATAACCTCCTCGGGTTTGTCCAGATAGGAAAGGGCCAGGGCGCTGTACACCCGGCGGACACTTACCTTATCCCTTTCTATGGTCTGTACGGCGAAGGGCTCTATTCCCCGATCCTGAAGCTTACGGGCCAGTTCGGGATCGCGTTCCGGATCCACCACCGCAAAGTGCACCCGGGGATTGAGGGCGGAAAGTTCCTCCAGAAAGGAACGCACCTCCACGGCCAGGTTGCGCATTACCGGAGGGAGTTTTCCGGGCGAGGAAACATAATAGGTAATACGCAGAGGGGCCTTCAGACGGGCCAGAACCTTACGGGTTACCGGGGAAAGGGTGTAAAGCTTTTCCTCGGTAAGATCCAGCCGCGGAAGGATCAGGCGGGAGAGGATGGCGTTGGCAAAGAGGGCCAGTCCCAGCCAGATGGCCACCGCCGGATAAAAGAGGCGCCTCCGGTGATAGCGCAGGAAACCTCCCACCGTAAGACCGTTCAGGACCAGAAACACCAGGGTATAGCTCAGGAAAAAGAGCACGTCCCGCAGGGGGACCACTCCCCGAAAGAAGGAGCGATAATGGGGAAGTACCCCCAGGGCTTCGCGCAGGAAACCTCCCACTCCCGGGAGCCAGGAATCCAGGGTGGAGGAGACCAGATCGGTCCCCACCAGGATGGAGACCAGGCCGATCACTCCGGTGAGGACAAAAACCGCGATCTGATCCTCGAAAAGGGCCGAAAGGAAGATCCCCAGCGAAAGATAGAAGGAAAGAAGAAGAGCGGCCCCCAGATATCCGGAGAGGATGGCTCCCTGATCGGGATCTCCCAGGACGGCCAGCATAAGGGGAAGCACCAGGGTGCCGGCAAGCACGGTAAGGGCAAAGAGATAGGTACCCAGAAATTTTCCCAGGACCAGAGACCAGGTGGGATAAGGGAATCCCAGAAGCAGCCCCAGGGTGCCGCTTTTGCGTTCCTCGGCCCAGACCCGCATGGTCAGGGCCGCCCCAAAGATGAGAAGGAGCACCGGAAGGATCTGGAAGAAATTGCGCAGGTCACACACCCGGGCCAGGAAGAAGGTGTTCATATAGAGGCCGTTTACCACCAGGAGAAAGGCCACCGCAAAGATATAGGCCAGGGGAGAACGAAAATAGGCCAGGAATTCCTTTTTAAGCAATACCAGCAGACCCCGCATCGCCACCTACCGTACGCATAAAGATCTCTTCCAGGGAAAGCGTCTCCGGGGAACATTCCTCCACCGGCCAGCCCCGGGCACACAGAAAACAGGCCGGTTCCCGGACCTCCTCCCTGAAGACCACCCTGTAGCTCCGTTCTCCGAGAGGGGTTATCTCCAGGATCTCGGGGAGCCGCGTTTCGGGAGGAAGTTCCCGGGCCAGTCTTACCCGATATACGGGGTTAGGATAAAGCCGGCGATAGATCTCCTCCCGGGTCCCGGAGATAACCTCCCGCCCCTGGTTGAGAATAAGGATGCGGTCGGCCAGGGCCTCTACCTCCTGGAGGATATGGGTGGAGAAGATGACCGCTTTTTCCCGGGCCATTTCCCGGATAAGCGCCCGCAGTTCGGCGATCTGAAGGGGGTCAAGCCCGGTGGTGGGTTCATCCAGGATGAGAAGAGGTGGATCATGGATCAGGGCCTGGGCCAGCCCCACCCTCTGCCGATACCCCTTGGAGAGTTCCCCGATGGGCTGCCGCCATACCGGCTTAAGACCGCAGACCTCAACCACCCACTCCTCCCGGGCCTTCTTTCGGGCCCCGGAAAGCCCCCGGGCCTCGGCCACAAAGGAGAGGTATTCCCCCACCTCCAGATAATCGTAGAGAGGCGGGGTTTCCGGAAGATACCCCAGATAGGTTCGGGCCTTCTGTGGATCCTTCAGGGCATCCACCCCGCAAATGGACACCTCCCCGGAGGAGGGAACCATACGGGTGGCCAGGATGTTCAGAACGGTGGTCTTACCCGCTCCGTTGGGACCAAGGAGGCCCAGTATTTCCCCTGCCGATACGCGGAAAGAAACCCCGGAAACCGCAGGCCGGGAGCCGTAGAACATGGTGAGATTCCGCACCTCGGCCAGCGCGGTCATCGCCCTAAAAGCTTAGTTTATTTTTTTCCGAACACAAGGGCCTCCCGTTTGAGGTCCGCCAGGAGAAGAGCGATACGGACCCGGGTCCTGGAGAGCACCCTCCCCTCCCGGGACCTTTCTTCCAGAAAGGTCCTTATCCTCTCGCGCACCCCTTCATTCACCGAATAACCCTCGCCCCGGAGCCGGAAGAGCACGCGTTCCAGTTCCTTTTCCACCGGTCTTCGCCGTTCCCACATCCCGCAGAAGAAGCGAACCTCGGCGGGGAAGCCCCGGGAAAAGAGATAATTAAAAAGGACCACAGCTCCCGGAGAACGGCGACGGGGAGAGGCCTGAAAGAAACGCCGGAGGATCTCGAGAAAGAGTTCGTTCTCCCGGAGGCCGGCCCAGTGAACCAGAACCAGGTATCTGCGGGTGACGGAAAGGATCCTTTCCACCTGTTCCAGATCGTTCAGGATCGGGGTGAGGGAGACAAAGACGGTATCGAAGCTCTCTCCCGGCTCCCAGGAACGCCAGTCCGCCTGCACGGTTTCCACGTTTTCGAATCCCCGAACCTTTATCTTCTGCCTGAGCATGGCCAGCATCCCCGCGGAGACATCCAGCGCCACCACCCGTTTTACCCGGGGAGCAAAACGAACGGTATAGGTGCCGGTACCGCAGCAGAGATCGAGCAGGGAGAGCCCCGGGGAAAGGGCTCCGATTCTTTCCATCTCCGCCACCACCGTCTCCACCATCTCCCGATAAAAGGGGCTCTCCTCGAGATCATCGTAGCTTTCGGCCATTCGGTCCCAGAGATCCGGCTGAAGGAAGATCTCGTCCTCCGGACGCTGAAACCTCTTCTGATAGGCCCGCCAGAATTCAGGCTGAAAGGGATCGGTTATTTCCTTCATTACCCACCTCGTGATGATAAACCGCGTCCAGGATACCGTTAACAAAGGCCGGGGAATCCTCGCTTCCGAACTCCTTGGCCAGTTCCACGGCCTCGTTTATGCTCACCCGGGGAGGAATATCCGGCCGAAAGAGAAGTTCATACACCGCCAGACGCAGGATATTGCGGTCGGTAGCCAGCATCCTTTCCAGGCGCCAGTTACGGGAATATTTGCGGATAATCTCATCCAGGAGATCCCGCTTCTCCCGGACCCCTTCCACCAGTTCCCGGGCGAAGGAGAAGGCCCCTTCCGGGGGGGAAAGATGGTCCCGGTAAGCGGAAAGGGCCTCCTCCGGAGAAATCCCGGCCACATCCCACTGATAAAGAACCTGAAGGGCGATTTGTCGCCCCCGATGTCTCAAACCCATCCCAATTCTCCCAGGATCCGTCTCAGTCGTTCCCTGAAACGGGGATAAACATACTCTTCCTGCAGGATTCGGAAACCGGTTTCTCCCATTTGCCGGGCCATCTCCTTCTGGGTTAATAATTCCTGAAGGGCCGCGGTCAAGGCCTCGAGATCTCCGTAGGGCACCAGCAGACCGTTTTGGCCGTGACGCACCACCTCGGGAATCCCTCCAGCCCGGGCTCCCAGGAGAGGCTTGCGAAAGTACATGGCCTCAAGGAAAGAGATTCCGAACCCCTCCCCCTGGCTGACCAGGAGAAAGAGCCGGGCTCCGGCCAGAAAGGGGGCCACCTCCCTTCTTTCCCCCAGAAAATGCACCCTTTCGCCTATCCCCAGCCTCCGGGCCAGCTGATGATATCCGGGAAGGAGATCTCCTCCCCCCACCACCAGATAATGAAGACGGGGAAAATCTTCCCGGAGGCGGGCCAGGGCCTGAATGACCAGATCCACTCCCTTATAAGCCGCATCCGAACTGAGCCGGGCCACGGTAACTATATAGGGGTCCAGGATGCGCAGCCGGGCGGGATGGGTTCCGAAATCGGGATCCAGGGCCGGAGGAAGAAGGTGCCAGGGGGCGGAGAGACGGTTGAGGTGCAGGAATCTTTCCGCGGTATATCGGCTGACCGCCAGGAAAACCGCTCCCTTAAAGACCCAGCGGGCCAGCGGAGGATAACGTTTCCAGGCCTCCACTCCGTGAAGAACAAAGGACACCGGCACACCCTTTATC